>JAZSHG010000124.1:0-7546 GCA_045533135.1 Acutalibacteraceae bacterium | reverse complement strand
GTCACCATCACCACCCCCGCCATTATGTGCATGGTTCAGTCCTTTATCAGCCCGTTGATGGCGATTCTGCGCACCATCCCCTCCTGCGTGATGGGCGGCGTTTGCCTGACACTGTATGGCTTCATCGCGGTGTCCGGTCTCAAAATGTTTAAACATGTGGATTTGGAGAATAACAAGAACCTGTTTGTGGTGTCTGCCATCCTTATTTCCGGTATCGGCGGCCTGGCGATCCAGATCCCCTATGCGTTCAGTGATCTTGGCGCGCCCAGCGCGACCATCACCGTTACCGCGATTGCGACCGCGCTGATCATTGGTATCATCACCAACGCCGTGTTGGGCAAGGTGGAAAACAGCAAGCTGGGTAAGGGTTCTGACGAAACCGCTTCGGAGGAATAAGCATGAAGGATTACGCGAATGTCACGATATTCCAACATCCGCTTATCGCCCACAAAATTGCCATTTTGCGCGACGAAAAGACGAGCATGAAGGAATTTCGTGAGCTGATCGAAGAGATCACCACCTTGATGACCTTTGAGTGCTTGAAAGAGGGCGTGCCGACCGTCACACGCGAGGTCAAAACGCCGCTTGAGACCTGCACCCAGCGGGTGGTCAAGGATAATGCCATCGCCATCGTGCCGATTTTGCGCGCAGGCTTAGGTATGGTCAACGGCATCCATGTGCTGTTCCCCTCTGCGCGCGTGGGACACATCGGTCTGTACCGCGACGAGGAAACCTTGGAGCCGAAGGAGTATTATTGCAAACTCCCCGACGGCATCGAGGATAAATTGGTGCTGGTGGTCGACCCGATGCTCGCCACCGGCGGCAGTGCTTGCGATGCCATCAGCCAGCTGAAAAAGCGCGGCTGTAAGCAGATCAAGTTTATGGCGATCATCGGCGCTCCGGAAGGTGTGTCCCGTGTCGCCGAAGCGCATCCCGATGTGGAGATCTTTGTGTCCACCTTGGATAGATGCCTCAACGAGCACGGCTACATCCTGCCGGGTCTGGGCGATGCCGGCGACCGCCTGTTTGGCACGAAATAATCGCAAAAGTGAAAAGATCCCCACCGTGTTTTCGGTGGGGATCTTTATATCTGTTGCAAATATCCGCACAAGATGCTATAATAGAAAAAACACGGCTTTTGAACAGGGGGCGCATCTGCATGAAAATGAAACGGTTATTGGCGTGGTTGCTGATATTGGCTATGTGCGTTATGCTGGTGTCCTGTGCGCAGGACACCAACGGCGAAAGCACCAAAACAACGCAAAATGCCACAACGACAACAACAGCAAGCGGCCAGGGAACAGAAAATCCTGTCACGCCGCCAAGCAGTACCGCCACGCCGTTGTTGTACCGCGCAACGGACGATGACGGCCATACGATCTGGCTGTTTGGCTCCATTCATGTGGGCAGAGAAAGCTACTACCCCCTGCCCACCTATGTGCAGACGGCGTTTGAAAGTGCCGAAGTGCTGGCGGTAGAGGCCGATATCGTCGCCTTTGAGAAGGATCTGAATGCGCAGATCCAGGCCCTTTCCCACATGGTCTATCTGGACGGAAGCAACATCAAGGATCACATTCCCACCGCGCTTTATGACAAAGCGGTGGCCATCTTAAAAGAGTATAAGACCTATATGTCGGTGCTGGATATGTATTATCCTGCCCTTTGGGGGAGCACGATCGATTCCTTGATGGTGACGGATATTGGCGGCGATCCTAATTTGGGTATAGACAGGCATTTGATCGACGCGGCCTATGAGGCCGAAAAGGAGATCGTCGAAATCGAGTCTGCCCAGATCCAATACAAAATGCTGGCGGATTTTGACGAGGATATCCAACTGATGATGCTGGAATCTGCGGTGGAATCGTACGAGAATAAAGAGGAGACCGCCGAGGGGCTTGCAGCGCTGATGGATCTGTGGGCATCGGGCGATGAAAGGGCGTTTGCCGCCTATCTGAACGCTCCCGATGCCACCGTGACAGAGGACGAAAAGGCGCTTTTGGAGGAGTACAATCGGATCATGGTCACCGAGCGAAACCTCACCATGGCGGCGTATGCCGAAGAAGCCCTTGACAGCGGCAAAGACACCTTTATCTGCGTCGGCGCCGCCCACGTTGTGGGGGAAGGCGCGTTGGCAGACCTGCTCGCTCGGCGCGGCTATACGGTAACGCGTATAACAAAATGATCACAAACAAAAAGCATCCTCCGCCTGGCGGTGGATGCTTTTTTGCTTTATTATCTTATTTCTTTTTGGGCATACGCACGACGATCATGATGGACAGGACAACAGACGCCACAGACAAGACCACCAAAATAATATCTGTCATAACACGAGTCCTCCTCAACAAAAATGGGGCTCTTTTCCACAGTATAGCACGCCTTGTGACAAAATGCAACAGCCTTATTTTTGCGGCAACACGCCGAAACGGCGATAGCGCGCGGCTTCGGTGTTGAACACGTCGGTGTAATCGCCTGCGAGCGAAAACAGCGCGCCGTTTTCAAACCGCACCTCAAACACCAGCGTCTTGCCTGCCAATGCCGAAAGCGTCGCGCCGTTTTTGAACTGCGGCACCCAATCGGTGCTGTCGCCGTCAAACGGCACGCAGTCCTCGTGTCCGTATCCTGCCAGCGGATGCGCAACGCCCAACACGTTCCCCGCAACAAGCTCACTTTCGTCCGACGCAAAAACCGCCAGCGTCGCTCGCGCGGCTTTGAGGTTTAGATGCAACTCACCGCCGTGCCACACCTTCTCACGGGTGGTCACCACCGATGCGCGTGACGCGTCGGCGCTTTCGAGCGCCACAAAGCCGTCGGTGCGTAAGGAGAAGATGAGAATTTTCCCCGAACCGGGATGCGAAAAGGCGGTTCCGTGTTCATATTCCGACGCCGAAGCAAAGAATTTGATGCCCTGCGCGTCGGCGTGAGCGTTAAATACCCACGTCAGCGGATGGGCAGGCCCATCCGTCGGCGCAACGCCGCTGATAAACGGCTCGCGCAGACCGCGTTGCCAATACCGCCCATCGTAGGAATACGCGAGCTGGGTGTCGATGGTGCCGTTTTTGTATTTGGCGTTATATTCACTGGAAAGTCCACGATACAGATGCGGCAAACCGATAAACATCCCCTCATAGGCAAAGGCGTACATGCCGTATATCTCCGCCAGATGCTCGTCGGCGGCGTCCACGTTAAGACAGTTGGCAAAATTGGAAAAATGCTCCCAGTCGGCAGTTTCTTTATAGCCGACGCGGCGGATGCCCCAAAATGGGCGCAGGATAACGGTGTGCTTTTGCGTTTTTTCGTTGTAAAAAACGCTGGCAAGCGGCTCGGCACCCTCGCCCCAACGCACGCCCTCTTTTAGCGTCCAATGCAACAGGTCGCCCGACACGTACAAAGTGTCCTGCATGCAAAGCTGCGTCATATCTTGCTGTGCCATCAGGAGCTTATACCGCGCGGCAGGTTCGGCGTGCGCATCCTCATAGATAAACGCCACCTCGGCGCCGTTGGGCAAGCGCATCACCTGATGCGCAAAATCGCCCTCGGCAGGGGTGGGGTTTAGCGTTTCAGGAGCAAAATGCACCCCATCCTCGCTGATAGCGGCAAACAGCCGCATACCTGCAAAAGCGGTGCCGTGCCCGAAATAGAGCAGGCGCCACCGCCCGTCATCCAGCCGAAATGCCCAGCCTGTGCAATAGTCGGTACTGCATACCCCGTCGGAATAGGTCGCCGTCAAGGTGGGCTTGCCGCCAACGCGGATGACGTTTTCCTTGCCAAACAGGCCGTTATCGTCAAAAAATAATTGCTTTGCCATCACAGATCGCTTCTTTCAATGAAGATTCTCAAAATCAAAGCCAATCGGGCAACACGATATCCGCCGCACGTGCGGCAGGGGTAACGGTGTAGGTGAGCTTGCCATCACGATAGGCCGCTTCCACCACGGTGCGGCCGCTTGCCCACAGCTTAAAGGCCACGTCGGTGTCGCGCTTCCACGCAGGCAACAGATATAGCTTGCCGTCCAGCTCTTGGAGCAGCATCTCCTGCACGCCGACCATACCGCAACCGCCCTGGTTGTGGTCGGGGGTATAATCGTGGCCGGGCCCCCAAAATGCAGGGAAACGGCGACCGCTGTCTGATAGCTTGTAGCGCGTATATTTCATCGCCTCATCGGCCATACCCATACGCGCGGCAACAGCGTTGTTGGTGTGCCAGCCGCACCCGATATATTGGTCCTCGGTGTCCCAACCGTAGATGTAGGTGTCGCGCGCAAGCCCCAGCGATGCGGGCTTGTGCAAGCCATAGGTGTGATAAGGAAACACCGTGTTCATCTGGGTGAGCTCGCCGTTGCTGATTTGATAATCCTTCGGGAATTCACACGGTGCAATCACCGTGTGACCGCGCTTTTGCTCGGTGGGAATGGGCGGCAGCTCGTCAAGCCACGCGGTAAGCCGTGCGCGTGTGGCCTTGTCGGGATACGCCGTTTGGAGCAGTAGCCGCACCGTATCGTCGATGGCGGCAATCACGTCTGCCGGGTTGCCCACCGCCGTTTCGTCATCGTTATAGTTGGCGATCAGCGGCCCACGCTCGTCATACACGTGAATGGTCGGGCCGCCGTGATAGGTTTCCATACCTGTGGAGGGGAAGATGATGCGCTTGCTGTTTTCGTCGCGCTTGGCATATTGGTAATCGTAAAAATTGATCACGCTCATCGCAAAATCCATATACGGTGTGATATCCACGCCGCCTGTCAGATGCAGATGGAGCAGGATGTTGACAAATTCCAGCGCCTCGACGTAGTGGTGGCGCAGTTGCAACGCATAGTCCACGCCGTAGTTGCCGTAATACGCCGACAGGCCGTTGGCATCGATCTGCTCGCAAAAGCAAGCACAGTCATCCAGCCCAAAGAAGTGTTTGGTACGCGCCTTTATCGACGGCGTCAAGCGGCGATAAAAGTCAAAGGCAGGCGACATCAGATCAAAGTCCCCATTTTTGATCATAGGCCAGTACACCAGCCGCTGATTTTGCGCGGTGAACATAAAGCCCTCCCAGTCGCGGTGATCGGGCGACTCGGTACGTCCCCCCACAAAGGCACCGGCATCCACGGTGAACAGACCGCCGTTAAATTTGGTGGGATATTCGCCGTGTGCGTTGGCGGCGAGCATATAGCGGAAAAGCTGATAGTTTCTGCCCACCTGCCAATCGCGATCGGCAGGATCGGGGGTGTCGGGCTTGATATGTACGTAACTGCGTTGCCAAAATGCCGCCCAGAAGCTGCGTGTGTTTTCGCGCGCGGCCGTATCCGCTTTGGCGGCGGCGATCTTTTCATCAAGTCCCACCACCCACGCGTTGGCCGTCTCGGTCTGCGCCGTGTGCAGATAGACGCACAGCGAAGCCGTTTTCACAGGCTTTGGCGTTTTGAGCCGCCACGCAGAAAAATCGTGGTTAAAATAGCGGCCGCTGTCGGTGCCTGCCGCCACAAAGCCGTCAGCGACCAAACGGCCGCCACTTTGGCGGTTCCGTTCCACGTCGGTGAACAGCGGTTTTAGGTGGGTGATGCCCTGTTCTGCCAGGCGCTTATCAAGCAGGTTGGGGCCTGCACTGTTGCGATGATAAAAGGTGATGGCGCCGTCGGTGGCGGCGACAGTGTCATCGCGCCAGATCTCATAGGCGGCGGTGACCCCCACCGCCTCTTTTGCCGCCACCTCAATATGTACGGCACTGCGGTTGACGTCCGCCCACAAAAGGATCTCGGCCTCGTCACTTCTTATGAGAATATCGCCCGTTTCAAGCCGCAACTCCTGCGAAAATCCGTGGCGCAGAACAGGGCGATCAAAGGTGATGCGTAGGCGTCCTGCTTTGATGAGCTGGCGCTGCTCGTCAAACGCCGCGCTCTGTCCCAAATAGAGAAACAGCGCATCGTTTTCCACCCAAACGTTGCAACCGGTATCAAAACCGCCCAGGGGCATACTTTCCCCTGCGTGGGCACTTTGCGAGATCCAGCGAATGTCATAATCGGTCATAAACGCACCGCCTTTTTAGATCTTGGCTTAAGTATATCGTGAAAGAAAACCACTGTCAAGAAAAAAGCCCGAGGCGTAAGCCTTGGGCTTTTTTGTTGTTATTGTTCGGCGGCAAAGGTGAACGCCAAGCCAAGGGGTACCTCGCCCAGCACCGAAAAATCGGGAGAACCGCCGTTGACTGTCAGGGTGTTCTCGTCTGTGCGCACAAGACGCAAGGTCTTATCTGCGGCATGAAGGATCACGCTGTCATCGGTTTCCTCCACCTTTGTCAAAGCACCGCCGTCACCGCGACCGAAATAATAAAACTTGCCGCCAAATTCCTCACAATCGGGCTTCATCTCCGCCTGTACCTCCTCGGGAAAACCGGAAAGCGGATCGCCGATCGCCATATCCAGGCACAGCTCGTCGCCGCTGAGAGTCAGTGCGATGAGGCGATACGTACCGTCCTCGTCAGCAAAGCCGCCTATCCAAGCGCCGCCCTTATTCTTCACAGAGGTGTACGAGGACGAAGGCTTATTCTGTGCCACAGGTGCCACCGCCGTGAACACATCGTTTTTCTTCACAGGGATATCGATGGTGTTGGACACCACCTTGGCAGTGGTCTCACCGGTACGGGTGAGCACCATCGTTTTGCCGTCCTCATCTGTCAGCGTAAGGGTGTTGCCGCTTTCCTTGGCGGATGTAAGCGGCACATAGCCGCCGGCGCCGACAAGCCAGTCGATACCGCCAAAGGAGAAGCTGGGCTCTTCCTGGTCGCGGTATTCCTCCGGCACCATCTCTTCATAGGGCGCGGCAGAAGACTCGCCGATACGCAGGTCGCCGTCGGTAAATTTGATGGTGTAGGTGCGGCAGAATTTGGCGCCGTCCGCCTCCTCAATGATCACGCGGAATTCCCAATCGGATTTCTTGAAAGAGGTGTAGTTTACCTTGGTGGTAGTGGGCGCTTTCGTAGCGGCAGTAGGCGCTTTTGTAGCAGTGGTAGGGGCATCGGAGGGGGTGGTGGCACCGGCATCGCCACCGATGTCGGGGGCGTAGGAGTGGTTAGGTGCCTGTGTGGGCACTGCCACGGCAAGGGTGGTCACATCTGCAGGCACCGTCGTTTTGATCTGTACGGGCACCTCGATAGCCGCAAAGCTGTCGCTGGCGGCCTCTTTCACAGCCGCCAGCACCGTATCGGTGCTCACAGCGGTATCGGCGATCTCGGTAACGGCGATATCCACCGTCGCATTCTCTTTCACAAAGCCGCCGTCATTGGCCGCGGTGACAAGATCGTTCACAACTGCCTTGACCGAGCCGCCCTTGACCGTGAGCTTATCCGCCACCGATTTGGCATCGGCGTTGACAGGCTCCACCGCCAAAACTGCACCGGCGGCATCCAGATACAGGCGGAATTGGGGGTTGATGGTGACCGTCACCACCGAAGCGTAGTCGGCAGGCTTTTCAAAACCACCGGCCGCAGTGGGGGAGGTGGTTGCAGAGGTGGAGGTGGTAGTAGATGTGTTCGTGTCGGCCGCACTGTCGCCGCACGCGTAAAG
>JAZSHG010000024.1:0-3334 GCA_045533135.1 Acutalibacteraceae bacterium | reverse complement strand
TGGCGGTATCAGCAACGCGCTTAGCGGTGTGTTGCCGCGCTTCTTCGCACGATTACCCTTTCATCTGTTTGGCGCGGTGATTTTTGTCGCGGCAACCACCCTGCTCACGGTGGAATATGACCGCGTGTGGAATTTTGCTCTGCGACAGTTGTCTCCACCGCGGCAAAAAACGGTACAAGCCGCACGCCACCTGTGCGGACAAGCGGTGCGCCGCCTGTCCAAAGCCTATGCCTTGCTCACCCTCATTACGTTTTTGGAAACAGCGCTGGGATTATGGCTCTTACAGGTGGAGGGCGTTGTGTGGTGGGCGGCCGTGACCGCGCTGGTAGATATGTTGCCTGTATTTGGCGCAGGTACCGTGTTGGTACCGTGGGCGGCGGTGAGCTTTCTCACGGGTAGCGCGGTGCAGGGCGGCGGCCTGCTCGCTTTGTGGGGCGTTTTGACGATATTGCGCCGCCTGTGGGAGCCGCGCATCGTCGGCAAAGAGATGGGACTGCCGTCGCTGGTAACCTTAACGGCGATGCTGTTGGGTTTTCGCCTGCTCGGATTTTGGGGCCTGATGCTCGCCCCCCTCGCCGCAACATTGTTGTTCGAACTGCACCGCCATCACTATATCCGCCTGTGGAAATGAAAAGACCTGTTGCACGTCGCAACAGGTCTTTATCACATATTTATTCCGCGTCAGCTTTAAGCAATGCTTCCACCGCATCGGCGGCAGGCTCCAGCTCGTCACACACCACGCGCTCGATCTCACCGGCATCACACAAAGCCGCTACGTTGGCATCCATCGGCAACTGCGCGAGAAGCGGCACGCCCAGCGCCTTGGCCGCCGCCTTGGTGGCGTCGGAGCTGCCGAACAGCGAGATCTTCTTGCCGCAATCGGGGCACTGTACATAGCTCATATTTTCGACCAAACCCAACACAGGGATGTTCAGCAGTTCCAGCATCTTGCAGGATTTGCCCACCACCATCTGCACCAGCGATTGCGGCGTGGTCACCACCACAGCGCCATCAACAGGCAGGCTTTGGAACACGGTCAGCGGTACGTCGCCGGTTCCGGGAGGCATATCAATAAACAGCACGTCCAGATCGCCCCACACCACATCCGTCCAGAACTGGGTGACCGCACCTGCCAAAACAGGGCCGCGCCATACCACAGGCTGGTTCTCATTTTCCAAAAGCAGGTTGATGGACATCACTTTGATGTTCATGTGCGTTTCTTCGGGCAACAGACCCATATCGTTTGCCTGCGCACGGCGCGTAATACCAAACGCCTTGGGGATAGAGGGGCCGGTGATATCGGCATCCAAAACGCCTACCTTGTAGCCACGGCGTGCCAACAGCACCGCCAGCATCGAGGTGACAGAGGATTTGCCCACGCCACCTTTACCACTGCCCACAGCCACCACGTGGCGGATATGGCTGAAACTGTTGAGTGCCGCGCGGTTATCTGCCTCACTGCACTTAGAAGAGCAAGAACCGCAATTATGATCGCATCCCATATTAGAAACCTCCTTGGTCAAATATATAAAGCATCGTGAAAAAGCACGGAAAAGCGCTGCTTTTCCGTGCTTAAAAGTCGAAACAGGGTGTCACAGCGTGTGACGGGAAGTGTTGTCCACCTTAGGATTAGCGCCTTCGGAAACGCCCTCAGCGTGAAGCACACAGCCGACCGAGCGCCACAGGATGCGCACATCCACCGCCAAAGAGAAGCGGCGCACATAGTAAGCATCCAGCATCGCCTTTTCGGTCACCTGCACGTTATCGCGGCCGTTGACCTGTGCCCAACCGGTCAGACCGGGACGCACAGTGTTGGCGCCGTTGCGCGCACGCAACTTCAGCAGCTCGGTTTCGGTAAGCACCACGGGGCGAGGACCGATAAAGCTCATATCTCCCTTGAGAATATTCCACAGCTGGGGCAACTCATCAATGGAGGCACGACGCAGGAAACCGCCCAAGCGAGAGATATATTTTTCGGCGTTGTTGAGCTTGTAAGTGGCAACGTTTGCAGGTGCATGAGGGCTCATCGTGCGGAACTTCCACATACGGAAGGGCACATTGTAGCGGCCCATACGCGTCTGCACAAAGAAGGGAGACGCTTTGGTGTCCACAGCAACAGCCACGGCAACCACCAGCAGAATGGGCGCAAGCACCAACAACATCGAGGCCGACAGAACCATATCAAACAGGCGTTTCGCAAAGGCGAACAAGCGATTGCGGCGACGCGCACGTGCGACACTGCGATTCATCGGTACGATCTTCTGCAAGTCAATCCCTCCTTTCCAAAAATGCGGGCGGAACATTCCACCTTCATGACCATCGCCATTATACTATCGCATTTGGCAAAAGGCAAGTTACAGTTTTGTAACTTTTATCAAATTTCTCATTACGACGGCTTTTTCGGCGGTACACCCTCGAAGTTTGTCTATATTGACGAAAAAATCGGCAGATTTTTGGTGATCGCCGTTGCCAAACAAGAAAAATTTATCGTTTAACAGAAAATTTTGCCCTGTTTTCGACCGGCGCATTGCTCATTTTGACAAAAACGCGCCGCTATTAGTATACGATATTTCCGCGTGTTTGGTTACGGCAAAATATGCCACCAAAAACCCGTTTTGCCACTTTTCAATTTTCAAAAAAGATGCTATAATGTAAAAAATAAGTCTGCAGTAAAAGGAGAAAAACTATGCGCGAAGATATCACAACAATTCCTGTAAGCGAAGTGTTTGAACCGCGTGACGGTTGTCCCATTTGCCGTTTGCGCAACCGTTTGGAGGAGCGCGTGGTGGAATATATCACAGGCGCCGCCATGATGGAGCCGGATGTGCGCATCGAAACCAACAAGAAAGGCTTTTGCTTTACCCACTATCAGCAGATGCTCAAACGCCGCAATCGGTTGAGCGTGGCGCTAATGCTGGAAACACATCTGGACGAGATGGAAAAGCGTATTTTTGCCGGCTTGCCGCTGATCGGCAAGGATTCGCGCAAGCAGGCAAAGAGCGCCGGCAAGGCGGCGGATACCTGCTACGTTTGTGGTCAGTTGGACGGCGCGATGGATAAGATGCTCGCCACCGTTTGCCGCACGTGGGAGGCACAGCGCGAGTTCCGCGACCTGTTCGAGAAGCAGGATTGCCTGTGCTTGCCGCATTTTTCCGCCTTGGTGGATGCCGCCGCGAGCAGTATGAGCAAGAAAGAGCAGCCCTATTTTGCTAAAACGGCGTCTAAGCTGGCGCACAATTATCTCACCGAGCTGCGTGGGGACGTGCATCATTTCTGCGAGATGTACGACTACCGCAATAACACCCCCGACGCCGACTGGGGCAATTCCAAGGAC
>JAZSHG010000259.1:0-19748 GCA_045533135.1 Acutalibacteraceae bacterium | reverse complement strand
TTGGCAACGGTTTTGCCGCGGCGGAAGTAAAGTGCAACCCAATTTTCTCGGCAAAGGGAGCAACGCGACTGCGGCGCGCATTGGACACGACAGTCAGAAAGAATCCGTCGGTTTTGCGATCTATCAGCCACTTTTTCACGTCGTCAGGCACATCCTGACTATTGTGAGCCGTCAATGTATTGTCTACATCCAAAAACAGGGCTTTGATCCCCCATTCGACCAGCTCCGCTTTGGTAATATCGGTGATACGGCGTTTATACGCCAATGGTGCAAACCACGCCACAGCCATTCCTCCTTTCAACAACAAAAAGCGAGCAGAAACTGCTCGCTCTTTTGTCGGATCATTTGAACTTTCTCTTGCGCGCAGCCTCAGATTTTTTCTTACGGCGAACAGAGGGCTTCTCATAATGCTCTCTTTTGCGCACCTCGGCGAGAGTGCCGGCGCGGGCGCAAGATTTCTTCCATCTGCGCAGAGCGCTGTCCAAGCTCTCGTTTTCCTTAACATGTACTTCTGACATTTCTTATTCCCTCCCTCCGCCCAATTGGCAGGGGTAATATGCTTACAACAAACCTAATTATACACCTTTACACGGTGTTCGTCAAGCACTTTCTTTCCATATCTCTGCAAATTTTGAATTTTGTGCGCACAGATGCGGATTCTCACAGAAAAGCCGACAATTATTGCGGTTTGATGACCAGGTTGACCAGCTTTGCAGGGACGTACAGCTCTTTGACAACCTGCATGCCCTCCAGCAGTGCCGCGATCTTCTCCTGCTGCTTGACAGCCGCCAAAACGGTGGCCGTATCGGCATCGGCAGGAATGGTCAGGCGGTCTTTGAGCTTGCCGTTGACCTGCACAGCAATCTCCACAGTGGCATCCACCGTTTTGCTCTCATCATAGGTCGGCCAAGCCGCCAAAGTGCAAAGGCCCTCGCCACCCATCTGCTCCCACAGTTCTTCCGCAAGGTGCGGTGCAAACGGGCACAGCAAACGAGAAAGCGTCATCAGCTCATCCTTGGTCAGCGAGCCGTGATCATAGATCTGATTGAGCAAGGTCATCATAGCCGCCACAGCAGTGTTGAACTTCATCTCCTCAATGTCACTGCTCACCTTTTTGATGGTCTTGTGGAAGGCAGACTCCAGTTTCTCGGTGACACCTTCACCCTTGACCATATCGGTAAGACCGGCCATACGATCGAGGAATCGTTTGCAGCCTTTAAGGCTGCTCTCGTTCCAAGGAGCGGCAGAGCCGTAGTCACCCATAAACAGGATATAAATGCGCAGCGTATCAGCGCCACTCTCTTCCACCACATCGTTGGGATCCACAACGTTACCGCGAGATTTACTCATCTTAACGCCGTCGGCGCCGAGGATCATGCCCTGTGCCGAACGCTTCTGATAGGGCTCTTTGCAAGGGACAACACCCAGATCATACAGGAAACGATGCCAAAAACGCGAATAGATCAAGTGACGGGTAACGTGCTCCATACCGCCGTTGTACCAGTCGACAGGCATCCAGTAGTTGAGCTTATCCTCAGCGGCAAATGCCTGCGTATTATGGGGATCCACATAGCGCAGGAAGTACCAGGAAGAGCCTGCCCACTGAGGCATAGTGTCGGTTTCGCGGCGTGCGGGTGCACCGCAACGCGGACAGGTGCAGTTGACAAAGCTATCGATCTTCGCCAACGGGCTTTCGCCGCCCTCACCCGGCTCAAAATTTTCCACCTGCGGCAAACGCAGAGGCAACTGATCATACGGCACAGGAACCATGCCGCAATGCTCGCAGTGCACGATGGGAATGGGCTCGCCCCAGTAACGCTGGCGGTTAAACGCCCAGTCCTTCATCTTATACTGCACGCCCTCCTCGCCGATGCCTTTTTCCTGCAGGAATTGCAGCATACGGGCGATGGAGTCTTTTTTGTTGGTATAGCCGTTAAGGAATTCGGAGTTGATCATCACGCCATCGCCTGCATAGGCTTCTTGCGTGATGTCACCGCCCTCGATCACCTGCACGATGTCGATGCCGAACTTCTTGGCGAACTCATAGTCACGCTGATCGTGGGCAGGCACCGCCATGATAGCACCGGTGCCATACCCCATCATCACGTAGTCGGAGATGTAGATGGGGATCTCCTTGCCACTGACAGGGTTGATCGCACGCAAGCCCTCGATGCACACACCCGTCTTATCTTTGACGAGCTGAGTACGCTCGAACTCGGTCTTTTTCGCGCATTCCGCCTTATAATCATCCAGCGCATCCACATTCTGAATGCGGTCGCGATATTTTTCCAACAGAGGATGTTCAGGCGCCACCACCATAAAGGTCACGCCGAACAAGGTGTCACAGCGGGTGGTATACACACGCAGTTTCTCATCGGTGCCGGCAATATGGAAGTTGACAAATGCACCGGTCGAACGACCGATCCAGTTTTCCTGTTGCTGGCGTATGTTGGTGGGATATTCCACCTCATCAAGGCCTTCAAGCAGCTTGTCGGCATAGGCGGTGATACGCAGATACCACACGTCCTTGGCTTTTTGCACGATGGTGCTGTTGCAGATGTCGCATTTGCCGCCCTGGGAGTCCTCATTGGAGAGCACCACCTTGCAGTGAGGGCAATAGTTGACAAGGGCGGTATCACGAAACACCAGTCCGTTTTCAAACATTTTGAGGAAGATCCATTGCGTCCAGCGATAGTAATCCTCTTCGGTGGTATCCACAGTGCGATCCCAGTCAAAGGAAAAACCAACGCGTTTGAGCTGTTGGGTGAACTTGCGGATATTCTGATCGGTCACCTGACGGGGGTGAATACCCGTTTTGACCGCATAGTTTTCGGTAGGCAGACCATAGGCGTCAAAGCCGATGGGGAACAACACGTTGTAGCCCTGCATACGGCGTTTGCGGCAGATGACCTCCATACCGGAATAGGCTTTGATGTGGCCGACGTGCATACCTGCACCCGACGGATAGGGGAACTCGATCAAGCCGTAAAATTTCGGCTTGTCAAACCGGTCGACTGCCTTAAACGCGCCAGCCTCTTCCCAACGTTTTTGCCATTTGCTTTCAACAGATTTCGGATCGTATTGCATTAAAGTTGCGCCTCACTTTCGATAATGCCGGAGAGATCAACCGGAGTGCCGTCTTTCCACAGTCGCTCCAGGTCATAATATTGCCGCGCCTGCAGCTGAAAAACGTGCAGAATCACTGCGCCGTAGTCCATCAAAATCCAACTGGCGCTGCCGTACCCTTCGGTACGCAACGGTGTAACGCCCACCTCGCTGAGCGCCACGTCAACATAGTCGGTCAAGGCCTTCACCTGTGTCGGGCTGTTGCCGCCTGCCACCACAAAGTAGTCCGCCAGCGAACTTACCTCTTTTATCTGTATCGCGCAGATATCGGCAGCCTTATGGCTGTCCAGCACCTTCACGATGCGTTCCATCAACTCTTTGGATTCCATAGATTGCCCTTCCTTTATTCTTCGTTCTCGTCCGTTTCTTCCGGCTCTTCTTCCAGCAAGCCGTCCTGAGAAACCGCTATCGTATCCCACGTTGCCGTCTGGGTGTCCGATTCTTTGGAATTGCGCACTTCGCTGATGGCCAGATCTTCAATGCCTATTTCCTTGCCATAGGGATTAAAATGCGCGTTAAGCAGTGTGAGCAGATCCTCAGTGTGCACGCTGTATACGTGTTGCGAACCGTTTTTGGCCGCCTCACCGGGGAGAATGTGATAGCGCATATTCGACAGTTGCCAATCAGACATGCCGGCGATCATCGCACTCATCGCGGCTTCATAGTCGGTGTCTTCGGCAGTCTTATCGCTCATGCCGGCAAGCAAAGCCTGGCGGCCTTGCGCGAGATTGTCCACCCGAATAGGGGTTGAACTACCCATAATGGGATCAAACACCTCGTCAAGCAACTCCGCTTCCGACATGGCAGTCAAGCGTTGGAACAGCGCGGTAAACACCTGACGTTGATATAGCATTCTTTTCAGATCGGTGGCCGGGGTGTCTTTGTAGTCTGCCTCAAGCGCGTAGTAAAGTGCCGCTTCACCGCTGAGTGTTTGGACGCCCTTATCATAGGTCACATCGCCAACCTTCAACTTTTCCGTCAGGTTAACATCCACACCGCCGACGGCGTTGACCATCTCCACAAACGCTTTTTGTGGGAAGAGAAAAAACGCATCGACCGGCATGCTGTACTGGTCATTGAAGATGTCGATCAGGTTGCCCGAAGCAGACCCCTTTTTGGTGGTGGCCGTGTGGCCACAAGGGATATGCACGTTATCTTTATCGATCTCCGCGGCATCCAGCACACGGTGGCGACAGCTGTCGCACCACAATAACGGCATGGGAGAGGACCAGACTGTATCAAACGTGGTTACGTCCCATCCCTCGGTCTTACCGATGTAGGTTGCCGCAGGCAACTGCAACACATCGACCGTGTCTTTTTCCTTGTCGACGCAAACAAGTGACAGCATCTCCAAAGGATCCGTACTGCTTTCACCCATCACACCGATCATATAATAGGACACCTTAGGAAGAAGGTCCTTCGCGGTGCTTTCATAGTCCATTTCGGGGGAACTAAACGGAGGATCCTCCGTCGTGAACTCTTTATACACAAATCGTCCCAGCACAAACAAGAATGCCAACAGCACCAGCAAAAACAGCACCAACAGCACCTTGATAACAATGCGTACAGGAGAATTTTTCTTCTTTTTCTTGCCCGTTTTGCGGGGCGCTTCTTGGTTGGAAGCGGTCGATTTTCGTTTTTCATTTGCCATAAAAAACGTACCTCCTTACTTTTCACAAACCAGTTCATTATAAGCATATACCGTATCGGGATGTATCGGTCTTTCGCGGTTTGCCAAATCCGTCACGGTATATTGCAAGGCAAAAAGCATTGCGGCGGCCAAGCTTTCCTCCGACAACGCACGCATCTTATCCACATCGGGATACGTACGGTCAGCAGAGGTAAAATCTGCCAAGTACACAATTTTTTCCAGCAGTGACATCCCTGCACGGCCCGTAGTATGATACCGCACAGCCGTCACAATATCATCGTCGATGTGCAAAATATGCTGTAAAAATGCCGCGCCGGCAACGGCGTGCCATAACGGCGCCGAAGCCTTTGTTGCCGCATCCATTAGTATACCAAACTCTTGCAGAATTTGCAACTGTGTGTTTTGGTCAGCATCCTTCATAATATCGTGCAAAAGACCTGCTTTGCGCGCTTTTTGCACATCTGCGCCATATTTCTCCGCCAAAAAGGCCGCCCGATCGGCAACCGCCAGCGAATGAGCAAATCGCTTCTCGGTCAAACGGGTGCGTAAAATAGCGAGATATTGCTCCTCATCATCCAAAAACCGCATATGATCGGCGGCGATATAGAGGCGCTGCGCACAGATATACTCAGCCACAGCAGACGGCACAAGCGCCGTCATATCCTCCCCTCTTTGCGCCATTTTCCGCAGTTGGGTAGAGGACACCTGCGTCACCGCCTGCGGCAACACAAAGCAACGCGCCCCCTGCGCTTGCATGCGCTGTGCGTGGGTGTTGAGCATCGCCGCATCCGTATCATCGCGTGGTACGGTGCAAAGCGTTGCCAAGCGTGCAATATCCGCAAAGCGATACCAGCTCGGCAGGGTGATGAACATATCCGCACCCGTAAGCAAAAACCACTCTGCGTCGGGATATTCTGCAGTCAGCTCGGTCAGCGTGTCCACCGTAAAACTCGCGCCGCCGCGCAAGATCTCTGCATCGGACACCTCGGCCCACGGCAAATGCGCTGTCGCGCGCTTGCACATCTCCAAGCGATGCGTAGCGGCCGCCATTTCACTTTTCAGTTTGTGGGGCGGTGTAGCTGTGGGCATAAATATCACCTTGTCCAAGGACAATGCCTCTACAAATGCCTGTGCTAACTCAATATGCCCGTTGTGAATGGGGTCAAAACTGCCCCCATACAGCGCTATACGCATTTTTTGCGCCTTCCTTTCGGTTACTTACGGGGCAAAACGATCTGCGGCTCCTTCTCGTTGCGGCGATAGAGCACAAAGTTACGGCCAATGACCTGCACCACTTCGGCATTTACCGCCCGGGCCAGTTGTTCAGCCGCTTCTCGGCTGGTGGCAGGTGCCGTTTCCAGCACGCGCCCTTTTATCAATTCACGAGCCGTCAGCGCATCATCCGCCTGCTTGGCAATGGTGTCCGAATGGCCGCCCTTGCCCACATGCACGATGGGTTCCATCGTATTGGCAAGGCCGCGCAGATAGGCTCTTTGTTTGCTGTTAAGCATATATGTTTCTCCTTTGTTTTTACTCGCAGTGTGCCGCCAAATACGCCTGCAATTCTTTAGAAAACGCCTTCAAAGCCTTGCCGCGATGACTGACAGCATCCTTTTCAGCAGGTGTCATTTCGGCAAAGCTCTTGTCCCCCACCACAAAGAGGGGATCATAGCCAAACCCGCCTGCGCCGCGCGTGGTGTCGGCAATAACGCCATCGCAACGACCTTCGCCTGTGACCACATCACCATTGGGGAACACACAGGTGATCACCGACACAAAATGTGCGGTGCGTTTTTCGGCAGGCACATCCTGCATCATCGCCAGCAATTTGGCGTTGCAATCCTCGTAGGTGCCGTTTTCGCCGGCAAAACGAGAGGAATAGACACCGGGCGCACCGTCAAGTGCGTCCACCATCATACCGGAATCGTCTGCAATAGCAGGCAAGCCTGTAAAATCGCAGGCGGAATCCGCCTTCAAAAAGGCGTTGCTCAAAAAGGTCTCGCCCGTTTCTTCCACCTCGGGTAGAGATACGCCCAGCTGGCTGTCGGTCACCGCCTCAATGTTGAGCGGCACCAAAATGCGCGCCAATTCCTCACATTTGTGCGGATTGTGCGTGGCAATAACAAATTTCATTATGCTTCCTCCCCAAAAAGACCTGCCGCAAAGGTGTCGGGATCAAAGGGCTGCAGATCATCAATACCCTCACCCACGCCAACGAATTTGACAGGCACGTTGAGATCCTCGCGAATCGCCAGCACCACGCCACCGCGCGCTGTGCCATCCAATTTGGTCAACACGATGCCGGTGATATTGGCTACGTTTTTGAATTCACGCGCTTGGTTAACGGCGTTTTGACCTGTGGTGGCATCCAACACCAACAGCGTTTCACAGTCGGCATCGGGCAACTCGCGGCTGATGACGCGGCGGATTTTTGCCAGCTCATCCATCAGATTTTTCTTGTTGTGCAGGCGTCCTGCCGTGTCACAGATAACCACATCAGCCTTGCGCGCCTTGGCGGCACTGAGACTATCAAATACCACCGCGGCAGGGTCAGAGCCCTCGCTGTGCTTGACAATATCCACATCCGCGCGCTGCGCCCAAATTTCGAGCTGATCAATAGCCGCCGCGCGGAAGGTGTCTGCCGCGCCAAGCACCACTTTTTTGCCTTCCGCCTTAAAACGGGCGGCGAGCTTGCCAATGGTGGTCGTTTTACCAACGCCGTTGACGCCGATGACCAAAATAACCGAGGGGGTGGTGGTAAGCTGTAGCTCCTGTCCTCCACGGAGCATATCCGCCGTTGCTTCCTGCAACAAGCCGCCAATGGCGGCAGGATCGGTGATCTTTTGCTCCTTCACGCGCTTTTTGAGATCAGCACACAGTCTACCTGCGGTGGCCGCACCGCAGTCCGACATAATAAGGATCTCCTCCAACTCGTCAAACAGATCATCGTCGATACGTTTGAAGCTCGACAGCATACCGTTGACCGAATCCATCAGCTTTGTGCGTGTCTTTTTAAGACCTGCACCGATTTTTTCAAACAGACCCATAACTTGTCTCCTTATTGTTCATCCAGTTGCAATCCCAGTTTATCCTCAACCTCGCTGGCGCGCAGTTCAAGCAGTTTGGACACGCCGCGCTCCTGCATCGTAACGCCATAGAGCACATCCGCTTCTTCCATCGTGCCACGGCGGTGGGTGATGACGATAAACTGCGTTTTATCCTCCATGCGGTGGATATAGTGTGCATAGCGATCAACGTTCACGTCGTCGAGTGCCGCCTCAATCTCATCCAGCACACAGAAGGGGGACGGTGTGACCTTCAATATGGCAAACAGCAGCGCAATCGCCGCCAACGCCTTTTCACCACCCGACAGAGATGCCAGGTTGAGAATGACTTTTCCGGGAGGTTGCACCTTCATCTCGATGCCGGACTCCAACACATTGTCCGGATCGGTAAGTTTGAGTTCCGCTGTACCGCCACCGCACAGTTCCGCAAAGACCTCGCCGTAATGGGCGTTGATCTGGTGGAAACGTTCAAGGAACATGGACTGCATCTGCTCGGTCAGTTCGCCAATCAGCTTGAGTAACTGGGATTTGGACACTTCCACGTCCTTGACCTGCGCAGACAGGAACTCGTACCGCTCACCAACTTCTTTGTACTCTTCAATAGCGTCAACATTGACACTGCCGAGCGCACGGATTTTGGCTTTAAGCTCGTTAAGACGGCGGTTGGCGGCAGGAATGTCCGCGATAGGCTCTGCCATCTCCTCCGCCTGACTGCGCGTAAGCTCATATTCCTCATAGAGCTTGCGCACCACCTCATCCGCCTCATTTTGGGCGTTGATGCAACGCTCCTCAAAGCGGTCGGCTTCACGGCCTGCCCGCTCGCGCTCTTCCAATTTTTCGCGGCTTTGCGCACGCAACACCGTCTGTTGCTGCTCACCCTGCATACGGGCGGCGGTCAGCTCCTCCACCTGTGCATCTGTTGCGCGCACGGCTTCGCGGCAAGTAGCCGCCTGCTGTTGCAGTTGGGTGATATTTTCGGTAATGCTGTCCGTTTCCGCCTGCACGCGAGCGATCTCCTCGCGCAGACGCTCACGATAGCCTGCGGCATCCTGGCGGCGGCTCTGCAGATCGGCAATAGACGAACGAGTGGCCTCGATCTCCTTTTCGAAGCCGAGCGCCTGCAATTTCAGATCGGCAATGCGATCGGAAAGCGCCTCACGCTGAGCGGTCAGACTCTGTCTGCCGCCGTCCAGTTCGGCCAGGCGTGTTTCCACCTGCGCCTTATCTTTTTCAATGACGGTCGTTTCGGTTTCGGCCTCTGCCATCTGGCGGCGGCACTCCTCTGCACGGGCGTGCAAAGTTTCCACCTGTGAAAGACTCTCGTTTAGGATGCGCTCGTTGTTGGCAACCAGCTCCTCCAAGCGGCGGCACTCGCCTTCCAAACGGATACGATCCTCCTGCGCGGTCGCCAATTCGCCACGCGCACCCGAAAGCTGAGCTTCCACCGAAGCCGCCTCCTGCTGCAAACGGCGCAGTTCTTCGCGAGCCGCCTGCGCTTTTTGCGACAGGGCATCGGCATCCTTTTGCAGGCGCTCCATTTCGCCGCGGCGAGACAAAAGTCCTGCGTTTTTCGCCGCCGAGCCACCTGTCATCGAGCCGCCGGCATTGACCACTTGTCCATCCAGTGTCACGATGCGGAAACGGTAGTGATAGCGGCGCGCGATCGCCACGGCATAGTCGAGATCCTCCGCAACAGCGATGCGCCCCAAAAGGCTACGCATCACGTCGTCATAAGCTTTATCGCAGGTGATAAGATCGCAGGCAATACCCACGAAACCATCTTCGTTTTCCAAGCCCTTTTCATCCAGTCGGTTACCTTTCACCGTAGCAAGAGGCAAGAAGGTGGCGCGGCCACCTTTGGTCTCTTTCAGATAGGCGATCGCGCGCTTGGCATCCTCCTCGCGCTGGCAGACAACGTTTTGTGCCGCCGCGCCCAGTGCGGTTTCGATCGCCAGCGCATACGCCGTTTCGGTGTTGACGAGGCGAGAAACAGGGCCCAAAATGCCCGTGAGTGCGCCGCGCTCCGCTTGGCGCACCACCGCCTTGACACTGCCCGAGAAGCCTTCCATGTTACGTTCAAGCTCTTCGAGCAGCTTCACACGGCGAATCTTCTCTTCGGCATCCAAATACAGCTTGTCGGCCGTCTCTTTGGCGGCCTCCAGCTTGGATGCACGCGATTCCCAACGCAGTTGATAGCCGTTGACGGTGTTTTGCAGGCTTTCGACCTGTTCAAGCACCTCTTGATGATCTTTTTTGCAGGCATTCCACTCTGCGCGAGCCGCATCGTCCTGCTGGCGGCGCAAGGTGATGGCGGCATTGGCCTGTGACAAGTGCAGAGTAATCTCATTGAGGGTGGTCTGCTCCCCTGTCATCTTGACACGCGTATCCGCCAGTGCCAGCGCCAAGCGCGCGGCTTCGGCGGTAAGTGTTTGGATCTGCCCCGAGGTTTCGTCGCTGTTGCGCACCAGCTCCTCCAACTCATCGGCGGTACGCAATCTCTCCTGCTCACCGTCAGAGATGGCCTGCTGTTTTGCCGCAATCTCCTGCTCCAAAAGGGCGATATCTTCCTGAATACGGCTGTCACCCGAATCGGACGAGGCAATATCCCCTTCCAAACGGGCAATCGTCTCTTTATTGTGACCAATATCGTTGGTCAAAACCGCTACCTGGCTGTCCAGATTTGCGGCGTCCTCTTCCATACGGCGCGCATCCAAACGGAGCTGCTCCATCTGTGCGGACAGCGCAAGCGCTTTAAGACCGATCTCCTCGACCTGCTTATCCAGCATATCGGCGGCTTCGCCTGCCGCATCATATTGGGTACGTGCCAGCTCAAGCTTTGCGTTGAGTTCGCGCAAGGTATCCTTGGAGGTGCGGATGATGTTGAGCCACAGCCCAATCTCCAAGATTTTCTTCTCGCCGGCATATTCCAAAAACTTTTTGGCTTTTTCGGACTGCGCCGCCAAGGGCCCGATGCGTTCTTCCAGTTCCTGCAAAATATCACGCAGACGCACCAGGTTTTCCTCAGCCGCCGCCAAACGGCGCTCCGCTTCGGTCTTGCGATAACGGTATTTGGCAATACCTGCCGCTTCTTCAAAAATCTCGCGGCGGTCGTTGGATTTGGACACCACGATATCATCGATACGGCCTTGTCCCACAATGGAATAGCCGTCACGCCCCAAACCTGTGTCCATAAACAGAAGCTGGACGTCTTTCAGACGCA
This sequence comes from Acutalibacteraceae bacterium, assembly GCA_045533135.1. GTDB lineage: Bacteria > Bacillota > Clostridia > Oscillospirales > Acutalibacteraceae > HGM12789. The sequence goes on along the minus strand of JAZSHG010000259.1, from coordinate 8,686 downwards.
CGGTGGCGTTATTCAATAAATACTCGCTGTCGCCGGAACGGTAATAACGACGGGTGACCTTCACGTCATCCGCATCAAAGTCCAGCAAGCGGTCAGTGTTGTCAATGATCAGAGAAACCTCCGCATAGCCTAAAGGACGGCGCTTTTCAGTGCCGTTAAAAATGACATCTTCCATTTTGGAACCGCGCAGGCTTTTGTTGGACTGCTCACCCAGCACCCAGCGAATAGCGTCGCTGATGTTGGACTTACCACTGCCGTTAGGGCCAACGACGGCGGTCATGCCCTTATCAAACCGCAATACGGTCTTGTCAGGGAAGGATTTGAAGCCGTGGATCTCCAAAGATTTCAGTAACATGGTTTCACTTCCTGTCAATATCTCGCCACACCTCAAAAAGCGGTACGGCAGGGTCTGTTTTTACATCTACATTATGACCGATTTTTGCCAAACGGTCAAGGTTTTGTCGCCGCTGACCAATCATTTTGGAAAGCGCGGCAGGGTTAACATATAGGGTGTCTGTTGGGCCGTTTTGCAACACCGACACAGCGCGGCGATAGTAAAGCGCGCTTTCGCACAGTTCTCGGAAAGCAGGGTGATAGGGCCCTGCCAACCGCTTTTCCTGCAACGACGGATCAGCGTGCAATCCCATGCGAATCACGGGGATACCGCGCTCGCATTCGGCATACGCTAAAAGATCGGCGCAAAGACCCACCGTCTCATCCAGCGTTGGCGGCACATAGACACCCTGTTGCCAAAGCGTGGCGAGATAGGTGTTCGGCAACACCTGTGTGGGGTATATCCTCAGACAAGAGGGAGAAAGGTCACACAGGCGGCGCAAGGTTTCTTTTGCGCCGTCGGCAGTGTCGCCATAAAGCCCTGTCATCATTTGCAGGCCGAGCTCCATATCTGCGGCATGTATACAAGCGGCGGCTTTTTCTACATCGGCGGCGGTGTGACCGCGCCGATTGAGGAAAAGCACCTCATCATTCATGCTTTGCGCACCCAGCTCCACTGTCTGCACACCGAAGCGCCGCAAAAACGCGGTCACTTTTTCGTCAACACAGTCAGGCCGGGTGGATATGCGTATGCCGGCAAACGCACCGGTCTTAACATAACGATAGGCAACCTCCAGCAAGCGCTCCTGCTCTTCTTGCGGTATAGCAGTGAAACTGCCCCCGAAAAAGGCGATCTGCGCGTGGGCGGCATCACTTTTGCGCGTGGCTATTGCTCGCTCACAAGCTTCTGCCACCTGTGTTGCCGTCGGCAACGCCCGTGTGCCCGAAATGGCATTTTGATCGCAAAAGCTGCATCTGTGAGGACAGCCAGCATGGGGCACAAATATCGCCACATTGCTATGCTTATTCATCATAGCCCATCCATTTGAGTGCTTCACGGGCGGCTTGTTGCTCCGCCTCTTTTTTACTGCGCCCCACGCCTGTGCCAACAACATTGGAGTTGAGATGCACTTCGACAGTAAAGCGCTTTTGGTGGTCGGGTCCGGCTTCTTTCACCAGCTCATAGCTGAGCCGCTCACCGGGGTTTTGTTGCACAATCTCCTGCAACAGGGTTTTGTAATCCTTAAATTGGCGGCGGCGTTGGCTGGCCACCTCTTTTTCCAAAAATGGCATCACAAACGATTTTGCCGCTTCCATACCGCCGTCAAGATACACAGCGGCCAGCACCGCTTCAAAAGCGTCCGACAGAATGGAAGGGCGATGGCTACCGCCTGTTGCCTGCTCACCGTGGCCGAGAAGTAGAAAATCGCCCAGCTCCAGCGCGTTGGCATAGGAGGCCAGCGCTTTCTCGCAAACCACCGATGCGCGCACCTTTGTCAGCTCGCCCTCTTGGGACGAGAGCAGTGAAAACAGATATTCCGCGCAGACAAAGCCCAGCACCGCATCGCCCAAAAATTCCAACCGCTCGTTGTCTTTTTCGTTGCGGTGATGCTCATGGGCATAGGAGGAGTGGGTCAGCGCGTTGACCAGCAACGCCTGATTTTGAAACGTATAGCCTATACGCTGCATCAGCAGAGTCAGGTCTTTCATTTTTCCTCTCCCCTTTCTGTTTACAGGTGGTCTTCTGTGTAGCCCACCATATCCTCCACCAAAGCGAAGGATTCCAATGCGTCATCGGGAATGTCCACGCCAAACCGCTCGTTGATCAGCATCGCCAATTCTGCCAGCTCGCCAAAGCGGATGTTGAGCTCATCAAAGGATGCCGACAAATACACCGTATCCTCTTCACAGCCAAAACGGTCACACAAACATTCGCGCAAAAAATCCAAAACCATCGGTTACGCCTCCGCTATAGTAGACGCCGCCACTGCTTCACCAAAGCGCTCCACGACACCCGTCTGGGCAAATTCTGCCGCAACGCGCACCGCGTTGTAGATCGCTTTCGCGTTGGCATTACCGTGAGCCTTGATAACAGGCTTGTTTACACCCAAAAGCGGTGCGCCACCGTATTCCGAGGTATCCATTTTCTTTTTGAGGCCTGCGATATGCGGTTTGACGATAAGGCCTGCGATTTTCGTCAGAAAATTGGTGTGGAACAGTGTCTTGACGTAGCCAAGCAACATGCTGGCGGTGCCTTCCATCGTTTTAAGCAACACGTTGCCCGAAAAGCCGTCAGCCACAATGACCTGCGCGGCACCGTTAGGCACTTCGCGTGCCTCCACATTGCCGATAAAGTTGAGATCAGTCGCTTTGAGTAGCTTGAAGGTTTCCTGTTGCAGCTCGCCGCCTTTGGTATCTTCGGTGCCGATGTTGAGCAAGCCGACAGTGGGTTTTTCGCCCTTGCACAGCACGTTTTCCATATACAGACTGCCCATCACGCCAAATTGCACCAGCATTTCGGGACGGCAATCCGCATTGGCCCCCGAATCAAGCAACATAAAGGGGCCCTTGTCCGAAGGCATCAACGGTGCAAGTGCCGGACGCGAGATGCCTTTGATGCGCTTGACGATAAAGGTTGCGCCCATAATCAGCGCTCCTGTGCTGCCTGCAGATACAAAAGCATCGCCCTCACCTGCCGCCAACAGTTGCAGACCGACAGCCATACTGCTGGTCTTTTTATCCTTGAGGATGCGGCGAGGCTCGTCCTCCATCTCCATCACATCGGGGGCATGCACAATATTTATGCCGTCAAGCGACACCGCCATTTGGGCGGCCGTGGCACGAATTTTCTCCTCGTCACCAACCAAGATCACCTCTGCCAAGCCCTTTTGCGCCGCTTCAACAGCACCGGCAATAGGGGCATTGGGGGCGTTGTCGCCGCCAAAAGCATCTACGATCACGCGCATACAGATTCCTCCTTTTTACATCCACATCGTTTCACAAAAACGGTTAAAAGCGATCAATGCGCGCTCGGACAGCGCCGCATATCGCAACTTCTTATCTCGAATAGGGGTTTCAAGCGTGGGCAACACACCAAAATTGGCACCCATCGGCTGAAAATCCGCATTAGGCGCACAAACATAGCGTGCAAGCGCACCCATCATGGTTTCTTCCGACGGACAAACAGGTACTTGCTGTCTTGTCGCACGCACCGCATTGATGCCTGCGAGCAAGCCCGATGCCGCCGATTCCATATAGCCTTCCACACCCGTCATCTGCCCTGCAAAGAACAGGCGCGGTTCCTCCTTTACGGCATAGCCGGCGCACAATATGGCCGGGGAATTGAGGAAGGTGTTGCGGTGCATCACGCCATAGCGCATAAACTCCGCATCATGCAAGGCAGGGATCATACCAAACACACGCTTTTGTTCACCGAACTTTAGGTTGGTTTGGAATCCTACCAAATTGAGCAGTGTGCCATCGGCATTTTCGCGCCGCAACTGCAGTACCGCCCACGGGCGGTGGCCTGTGCGCGGATCACGCAAGCCAACAGGCTTCATCGGGCCGAAACGGATGGTATCGGCGCCGCGCTTGGCGAGCACCTCGATGGGCATACAGCCCTCATACACCTGCGGTGCACCGCGATCAAAATCATGTAGCGGTGCCGTTTCGGCGGTGATGAGCGCCTCGTAAAACGCCTCGTATTCCGCCTTGTTCAAGGGACAGTTGATATAGTCTCCCTCACCGCTCTCCTCGCGGTCATAGCGCGAGGCGGCAAAGGACAACGCCGGGTCAACGCTTTGCGCCGTCACGATAGGGGCGGCGGCATCGAAAAAGTGCAGACCGCCGCCAAACCGCCGCTTGATAGCTTCTGCCAACGGATCAGAGGTGAGGGGGCCTGACGCAACCACCGTCACACCCTCTGGCGGTATATCCGTCGCCTCCAAAGCCTCCACCGTGATGCGTGGGTGATGGCAGATAGCGTTGGTAATATAAGCAGAAAACTGATCTCTGTCCACCGCCAACGCGCCGCCTGCAGGAACGGCACAGGTAGCCGCCGCTTGCATACACAGCGAGCCTAATCGCCGCATTTCTTCTTTGAGAAGACCGGCGGCGCTTTCCAGTCGCGCGGCTTTGAGTGAATTGGAGCAGACCAATTCGCCAAACCCCTCACTTTTGTGGGCAGGGGTAAATTTGAGCGGTTTCATTTCCACCAACCGCACATTACAACCGGCATTGGCGGCGGCAAAAGCGGCTTCACAGCCTGCCAGTCCCGCGCCGATGACAGTAATCTCATTTGCCTTCATGTTTTCCCTTCTTACTGCCGGCTTCATAGCCGCATCCTTCTGTGATGCACAGCAGTCCACTGGCTTTGCCCTTTTTCTTGAACAGCGTTTTGCCGCATTTGGGGCAGACCTCGGACACAGGCTCATACCACGTCACAAAATCACAGGCAGGATAATTGGCACAACCGTAGAATTTGCGGTTGCTCTTGGATTTTTTTGCCACAATCGCGCCGCCGCATTTGGGGCAGATGCCGCCCGTTTCTTCGACGATGCGCTTGGTATTTTTACAGGTCGGATAGCCGGGACATGCCAAAAACTTACCGAATCGACTGCTTTTGACCACCATTTTACGACCGCACAACTCACAGATAACGTCACTTTCCACTTCCGGCACGGCGATGCGCTCGCCCGAAAGCAGCTCTTCGGCCTTTTTCAACGTCTGCTCAAAGCCATCGTAGAAGCTGGAGAGGGTTTGGACCCATTCCACCTTGCCGTGTTCAACTTCGTCGAGTTGTTTTTCCATCTGAGCAGTAAACTCCACGTCCACGATCTCGGCAAAACGCTCTTTCATCAACTCGGTGACCACTTCGCCAAGTGCGGTGGGCTTGAGGGCTTTTCCATCACGTTCAATATATTCACGCGCCAGTACCGTGGAAATGGTGGGGGCATAGGTGGAAGGACGGCCAATGCCGTTCTCCTCCAGTGCTTTGATAAGCGTCGCCTCGGTATACCGCGCAGGCGGCTGGGTAAAATGCTGGTTACCCTTAAGCTCACGCAAGGTCAGCACATCACCCTGGTTGAGGTTGGGCAGTGCGCCGTCTTCCTCACCCTCTTCGTCCTTGCCCTCCACATAGAGGGTGGTAAAACCGTCAAAACGCACCGTGTAGCCACTGGCTTTGAACGCATAGTCGTTGGCCGCAATGGTCAGCTGACAGGTATCCTGCACACAGTTGGCCATCAAGCTTGCAATAAAGCGCTCCCAGATGAGCTTATACAGGCGATATTGGTCAGGTGTGAGCGAATTCTTTACGCGATCGGGTGTCAACTCCGGCATGGAGGGACGGATCGCTTCATGAGCATCCTGCGCGTTGCTGCGCGATTTATAGTAGCGCGGCTTTTCGGGCAGATAGGCATCACCGTAGCGCTCACGGATGTATTTGTTGCCATCGCGGCGTGCATCCTCAGAGATGCGCAACGAGTCGGTACGCATATAGGTGATCAGACCGACCGCGCCAATGCCTTCGACCTCCACGCCTTCATACAGCTCCTGCGCCGCTTTCATGGTGCGGCGCGCGGCAAAGCCGAGCTTGCGGCTGGCTTCCTGCTGTAAGGTAGAGGTAATAAACGGCGGCTGGGGCGAAATCTGTCGGGTGCCGCGCTTGACAGTATCTACCACAAAGGGTTTATCTTTTAAATCTGCCAAGATGGCATCTGCCTGCGCTTTTTCAGTGATGCGCAGTTTTTTCCCGTTTTTGGTAGCCAAGCGTGCGGCAAAGGGGTGTCCCGACGGTTTGTCGGACAAGGTGGCGTCAATCGTCCAATATTCCTCGCTGACAAACGCGCGGATCTCCGCCTCGCGGTCAACAATAATACGCACAGCCACCGACTGCACACGGCCTGCGGACAGGCCTTTACGCACCTTTTTCCACAAAAATGGGCTGAGCTGATAGCCCACAATACGGTCGAGGATGCGGCGTGCCTGCTGGGCATTGACCAGATCCATATCCATAGAACGTGGGTTTTTCATACCCTGCATAACGCCCGTTTTGGTGATCTCATTAAAGGTCACGCGATTGGCGTCTTTCAGATCCACTTTGAGCATTTGTGCCAAGTGCCACGAAATCGCCTCTCCCTCACGGTCGGGGTCGGTTGCGAGAATAACGCCGTCGCTCTCCGCCGCCATCATTTTTAGCTGGCGGATAAGAGCTGACTTGCCGGGGATGTCGGTATAGCGCGGTTTAAAACCGTTTTTGACATCCACACCCAAAAGGGAGCGCGGCAGATCACGCACGTGGCCCATAGAGGCAACGACTTCATAGCCGCTACCGAGATATTTTTGTATCGTTTTTGCCTTGGCAGGAGACTCCACGATAACCAGTTTTGACATAAGCGGTCACTCCTGTTTTTATCATTGTAACGTGTACTGGCCGCCACCGATCATAGCGGCCCAGCCGGCAATTCCCAGTTCAGTTAACGCCGCCAGCGCCTGATGCACAGGCAACTGTTCTGCCGCCGCCAAATCGTCAATGGCTTGCGGCTTGTGATGCAGGCGTTTATATATCCGCTTGGCATTGTCAGACACATAGTCAGGGCAAGGCGCAGGCGGTGCATCTGCGACAGAGGAGAGTAGTGGTTTAGGCAGATTCTGCACCACTGTTTGCACTTTTTTCGGTGCAGGTGTTGCAGGCTTTGTCACCTTTACAGACTTCACAGCCTTTTGGGGAGTAGCCTTGTTCACCGCTTTATTGGCAGAGGGACGGTTGTTTTTGTTCGCGCGATCAAATGCCGCCTCGGCTTCAATGGCCGCATCCAGATGTAGGTGCGCACCAAATCGGCCTGCGTATTCGCGCATAACATCTTCCGCGCCGGTAATCAGGCATGCACCATCATGAATCAAGCGATTGGTTCCAACAGTTGTAGCAGAAAACACGGGGCCGGGTACCGCAAACACATCGCGTCCCTGTTCCACAGCATGACGTGCTGTATTGAGAGAGCCGCTTATGCGCGGTGCTTCGGTCACGCACGTTCCATGCGAAATACCGCTGAGCAAGCGGTTACGCACCAGAAAATGAGGCTTTAGCGGTGGTGTTCCCAAAGGATACTCGCTCAGCAGTGCGCCACGGCGCAACACATCACGGCGCATTTGGGTGTTATAGGTGGGGTAGTTCAGATCCAATCCACAGGCTTGGATACAGATAGTGACACCATCACATTCTAAGGCTTTGCGCAGGGCAGTCACATCAATACCAACAGCACCGCCACTGACAATGCAAAAACCACCTGCGACCAAACCGGCAGTCAAGCGCGAGGTCACATAGATACCATAATCGGTGCAACGTCGCGTACCAACGACCGTGATGGCAGGGATATTGGCAAGATCGGGCATGGTGCCGCGACCGTACAGTACCAGCGGCGGCGCATAGATGCCGCGCAAGGTAGAGGGAAAACGCTCATCATCGGGAGTCAGCACCCAACCGCCCCAGTTGATCGTTTCAGTCAAACAAGCGGCGGCCTTTTTCAGATCCTTGTTTTTCAAACGGCTTATCTGCACATCAGAAAGTCCGGCACGTCGCCAAACCTCCTCATCGGCTTCATATACACCGCGTGCGGTGTCACACAACCGCAAAAGCGGCACCACTTGTGCGCAACCTTGACCGAGCGCCTGTTGCAACCATATCCAATACACACGTGTGTCCATACCGTCAGACCTCCTTGGCGGTCATACGACCACGCGTAAGTTCCCACAGCACAATACCGGCCGCCATAGAGGCGTTGAGCGACTCGGCACGTCCTGCCATAGGGATGGTCAGCCGTCTTTGACAGGCCGCCACTGTTTGAGGGCGCAAGCCGTTGCCCTCGTTGCCGATCAGGCAAACAGCACCGTCAGCAAAGGTCACATCGGTCAATTTTTCCGCATCATTGTCCACCACGCAGGCAAACACAGAAAGTCCCTGCACCTGCCAGTTTTCGACCGCCTGCGCCATATCGGAAACGACCAGCGTGGGCAGGCGAAACACGCCGCCCATACTCCCTCGCAACACCTTGGGATTATACAGATCACAGCAACCGTCGGACAGTAGTAGTCCGTCGATCCCCATCGCCTCTGCGGTGCGGATGACAGTGCCCATATTGGTAGGATCCTGCACATCTTCCAGTGCCAAATAGCGGCCATTGGCGGATACGGTCAGCATCTTCTCTGCGGATTTGCCAATAGCAAACACGCCCTGCGGCGAGGCCGTTTCCGCCATGTAGGCGGACAACGCATCGGAGATGGTATAGACGGGTGTGTCGGTGGCAAAAAGCGGTGCCAACAGGTCGGCGTATTGCTCTTTTGCGTGGGGAGTGAC
>JAZSHG010000068.1:0-8714 GCA_045533135.1 Acutalibacteraceae bacterium | reverse complement strand
AAGCGTTTTGTTCCCGGCGGTGTAAACCAAGAATTCCAAGAGGGTCATGTCTACAAGGTAACGATCCATTTCCGCAGTAAGGAAGGCTATGATTTCATTGAACAGGAAGCAATGACAGGCACGATCAATGGCCGTGAAGCGGTCGTTGAATATGTGACCTACGGTGACTTTGCAGGTATCTCCTATACCTTCGAAGCCCTGAAACATCAACACACCATGACCCGTGTGGATAAAGTGTCTCCTACATGCACCACGGCGGGCAAACAAACCTACTATTATTGTTCTTCTTGCAACAAATATTTTGAAGATGCCGCAGGAACAAAACAAATCACCAACCTATCCTCGTGGGGTAATGTTGCTGCGCTGGGTCATGTGGAATCCGATCTGCGGAGCAACTCCACACATCATTTCAAGGTCTGTATTCGCTGCTATCAGGAAATAGCCGGCAGCAAGGCTGAACATAGCGGTGGTACTGCCACTTGTGTGGAGAAAGCAAAATGCAGTACTTGCGGTACTTCCTATGGCAATTACGCAGATCACAATATAGCCACTGACGTGTGGGGCTATATCGATACCAAAGGTCATGCGCACCTGTGTCTGATTGAGGGCTGTTACTACCGTGGAGAGATACTGTCCCATCGCTCCAGCGGTCCTGCCACAGAAACAGAGGATGAAACTTGCTTGGACTGCGGCTATGTGATCACGAAAGCTAAGAATCATGTACACAAGCCTTTGCCGGGTTATCAATTCGATGGCGATAGCCATTGGCAGATATGCGGTTGCGGTGAAATCCTGGGCAAGGAAGCACATACCGATGCAGATGGAGATGGAAAATGTGACCTCTGTAATGGTCAGATAAATTCTGGGAATACCGAACCCGGTACTACCCCCAGCACAGACAATCCCGGAACCGATAATCCCGTCCAGCCCGACGGTGTTGACGAGAACGGCAGCGATCTGACCTGGCTGTGGATTCTGCTTGTCATTCTTGTAGGTGCAGGCGGTGGTTTTGCAATCTTCTGGTTTGTGTTTAAGAAAAAAGAGAATAACAAGAACGCGGAGTAAGCTTTTAACGGAAATTTCTTAAAATTTAGCACAACACAATATAACACAGCACGTCCGGCAGTAATGTCGGACGTGCTTTTGCAGATCCTGTTTTTTCGAAATATTCCGTTTGTTCTGATAAGTGCGATCTTTTGTTTACGATTGAATTTATCATAGAATAAAATCATAATCTTAGAACAGGTAACGGTTCGATTATAGAATGCTCAGGTGCACCAACACAAAAAGGCCGCCCAAAAGGGCGGCCTTTTGTTTTACAACTTCCCCTTGCAACCACGCCAACATTTCGCTATAATAAACACAAACGCTCAAAGGAGGCAACTTGCTATGCGACAGCAACTGGTACAATATATCAAAGATAATTGGATCAACACCATTCGACCGGCTTGCGAGGACGAGGGAACGCTCCTAAAGCTCCCCCATCCCTATACCACCCCGTGTATGAGCGGCAACTTTCAGGAGATGTACTATTGGGATACCTATTTCACCAACGTGGGACTTATCCTGTCGGGACTGGTCGAGCAGGCGAAAAACAACGTGGAAAATATGTTCCATATGATCAACACCTACGGCTTTATGCCCAACGGCAACCGTACCTATTATCTCAACCGCAGTCAACCGCCGTTTTTGTCGATCATGGTCAAGGATATTTTTGCGGTGACAAAAGATCTGGCGTGGCTGGAAACGGAAGCCTATCCCACACTGGAAAAGGAATATGCCTTCTGGCAGACCAAACGCCAAACCCCCATCGGCCTCAACCGCTATGCGGCGGACGTAGACGATGAGGCGGAGCTTTTGGAGTTTACACAAGTGCTGTGCGAGCGCGGCGGTCTTCCCACACCTGCCGACAAAGAGACCGCGCTGGAATGGGGCCGCAGTATGTTCTCCCTCGCGGAAAGCGGATGGGACTGCACCAGCCGCTTTGCACTGGATGGCCACCACTTTGCGGCGGCGGATCTCAACAGCCTTCTCTATATGCTGGAGAAAAACATGGCCGATTTTGCGGCACTGCTGGGCAAGTCGGTGGATGAAGCCTTATGGAACGAGCGCGCCGCCACACGGCGTGACAAGATGACCGCACTGCTTTGGAGTCCTACGCGCCGCGCCTTTTGCGATACGCACGTCCTGACGAAAAAGAGCAACGATATGGTGTCAGCCGCCGCCTTTTTCCCCTTATTTGCAGGCCTTGCCACCGAAGAGCAGGCGGATGACACGGTTGCCGCCCTCGCTCTTCTCGAGCAAGAACATGGCATTGCCTGCTGTGAAAACAGAGACGACCTGTTCTCACTGCAATGGGACTATCCCCACGGCTGGGCCTGTTTGCACTACGTTGTCATCCAAGGCCTGCTCAACTACGGCAAGCGTGAGGATGCCCTGCGTATTGCCCGAAAATTTGCGCAGACGGTGGAGGAGAACTTTGCCGAAACGCAAAACCTGTGGGAAAAATACAACGTGGTCACAGGCAAGGTCTCGGTGACCAAAGAATATCACACACCCCCGATGATGGGGTGGAGCGCAGGCGTTTATCTGTACTGCGTGCAACTGTTGCAAGACGAAATGGTGTAAAGGGTGAATAACCGGATGCGTATAGTCGAAAGCGTGTCTCGCCGCATCAAAACGGATGTGGTGATCATCGGCGGCGGAACGGCAGGCGTGTTTGCGGCTATCGCGGCCGCGGCAAACGGTGTAAGCACCGTGCTGGTGGATAAAAATCATATACTCGGCGGCACGATGACGGCGGCCGACGTGGCGTTTCCCGGCTTGTTTTTTGCTTGGGGCAAGCAGATCATTGGCGGCCCCTGTTGGGAGGCGATCCGCCGTGCCGAAGCGCTCGGCGGTGCGGTCATTCCCACGCCGGTTTACGATACGCCTCGCCACTGGGAACAGCAGATCACGCTCAACCGTTTTATTTTCGCGGCGGTATTGCAACAGATGTGCGACGAACAGGGCGTGGTGCGCTGTGCTCCTGCCATGGTGTCTGCAGTAGAAGAAAAAGCTGACGGTGTGACCGTGCTGGTGACCGATTTGGAAGGCCTATTGGCAATCGATGCCGCCGTGCTGATAGATGCCACAGGCGATGCCACGGCGGTGGGACTGGCAGGATATGCACGCGTGTGCTCCGAAACGCCACAGCCTGCTACGCTTAAAAACCGCCTGTCAGGCTATGATCCGACCGCCGTGTCAAGCGAAGCGGTTGCCGCCGCGTTTGACAAAGCCGCCCTGCCGCCACATATTACGTTGCATGATTTGATGCATTGGCTGTCTCAACGAGAAATAGCGGTACATATCGCTTGCCCTGCCGCAGGAACGGCGGCAGGGCGGGCACAGCTGGAGCGCGACGCCATGCAAACGGTGCTGGAGCTGTACCGCTTTTATCGCACCGTCAAGGGGCTCGAAAACATCGAGATACACCTGACCGCCACCGAAACAGGTGTGCGCGAAAGCTGTCGCATCGTGGGTGAAAGCACCGTCACCGCCGCAGACTATATCAGCGGCAAGGGCTATTCCGACAGCGTGTGCTATGCTTTTTATCCCATTGATCGCCACGTGATGAGCGGGATCGAACAGCAATTTTTCGCCCCCGAAACGGTGGGGCAGATCCCCTTTGGCGCACTGATACCAAAAGGTGCTCACCGCCTGTTGGCGGCAGGGCGATGCGTGTCTTCCGATACCTATGCCAACAGTGCTTTGCGTGTGCAAGCTCCCTGTATGGCTATGGGACAGGTGGCAGGCTGTGCGGCGGCGTTGGCGGTGAAAAATAGTTGCGCAGTGCGGCAAGTCCCCTTTGCAGACTTGACCGCCGCGCTCAAAAATATCGGCGCCATCGTCCCCAAAAACTAAAACAAAACAGGCAGCGTTACAAAACGCTGCCTGTTTTTTGCGCATGGACGGCGAGGTTCGTGAGCAAGGGATAGGCGACAAGCCGATCGCCGTCGCGATTATCCGCATCCCACGAAACAAAGGTGATGCGCGAGTTTTCATAGGTGGTGTAATAATACCGCCCCTGGTGTGGCGCGCAACAGCAGGTGTAACGGGTATATTCCAGCGCGCCGTCGGGCAACTGCGTACAGCCGCACGGCTGTGCGACCGCGCCGAGCAGATGAAAAAACTGCCCCACACGCGCCGCTTCTGTTTCACCCTTTTCCAAATGTGTCTTTACAAATGCCGCCCGTACAAATCGGGAGGCCGAAGACATATCGCCGGGCAAGCCCATGCCACCCATCCCCAAGCTGTACGGTGAAAGCGGCAGATCGGGAAGCAGATGGTTTTGCGGTGGGGCGGCAGATACCTGCATAAAGTGGGTGAGATGGTGCAAGTGAAATAAAAAGGGTGGGTTGTTGGTCAGCACCCCCACCGGGTTGGCATAGAGGCGAAGCCCCTGCGATGTGGGCTCAATCGTTATGGCTTCGCGGTCGTCTGCGAGAAACCAGTGCAGTGGTGCCACCGGCAGGCGGTCGTTTGGCGCCACATTCACCAAACGGCAGTTCGCAAGCGCCACTTTTGCCTCCTCCACCGAGCGACACTGCGCCAAAACCCACGGAATCAGCTCAAAAGGTGCCACATTGTCCTTTTTGCCGGCCACAGGCGTAAAATAGGTGGCAAATTGGGGAAAGTTGAGCCCTGCCATAAACAGGCCACACTCATTCATTGCCTCAAAATAAAGCGGCAACCCATCTGCCACCGCCGCCATACCCAATAACGCGTAATGCGAGCGCAAGGTGGGGCAAAACCGAAAATCAAGCGCAAATCGCCGCGGTGTGGCCACCACCTGCTCACCATAGCCGCGTTCAAGATCCAATGTGCGTCCGAAATAGCCATAGGTGTCAATATGAGAAACAGCTGTACACATATATCGATCACTCCTTTTGCGTGATGCCTATAGTGTGCACCGTTTGTGTCAAAATTTTCACACAAAAAAAGCATTTGCAGACCTTGCAAATGCTTTTTCGAGTGACGTTTGTTGTCAAAGGGATAAAAATGTGTTAAGATAAAAGTACAAGAATACCCGTTTGGGAAAAGGCACCGATCATTGGGCGTCTTCTGCCTGCGCTTGTGCCTTTGCTTGCTTGGAGGCGGCAACCAACCCCACCGCCTGCTCGATCACAGAGCCAACGATGTTGCCCATCGCCGAGCCACCTTCCTCGGCGGCCATATTCAAAAGCTGTACCGTGCCGTCGCAGATAACCAAAAAGGAGATCGGTGTCAGAGAAACTTTGGCACCGGCACCTGCCGGGTTTTGCTGTTTGCCACGCTGTACGTCGGCAATATCCGCGCCACCGCCGGCAAAGCCGACCGACAGCTTGGAGATGGGGATAATGGTAATATCCCCTGCCACGATGCGGTCACCGACCACGCTGTTGGCGTTGGCAAGCTCAATCGCCTTGTCCACCGTAAAGGAGAGCACCTTCGTTAAAGTGTTACCGCCTGTGCAGATGTTTTTCTCGTTTGTACTCATGGTTGTATCTCCCTTTCCACATTTTTCTTCACGATAAAGAGAAGCGCGCGCAGTATCTGCCAAATAGTTACCGAAAATCGGATATCATAAGCAAAATCGCTTTGTTCACTGTCAAAATCGCACCGTACATCCAGTTGCAGTGCGTGCTTTTTAAGCCGTAGCTTGTTTTGCACAAAGCCGACCAACGGGTACAGCACCGCACAGACGGTGCCATAATTCATGGCGGCATCACCGCCGTCGGCATCGGCGCAAACCACGCGCAACGCCAAACGGTGCACGCGGCATCGCGGCAACAGCCACAGCACGCGCCCCACCAGCGCAAAAAGCACGTCGGCAAACTGACTGACGGTAAAAGAAATGCCATCATCGCTAATGCTTTCGCGGAGCTTTTTGGAACTGCTGAATTTGGAAAGACCGAACAGCTTTTCCACTGTTTTGCGCGCGGCGCTGTCGGAGTTGGGGGTGGCGTTGGCACTTTTTTTGAAGGTGAAAAACAACAGCCGCCCACGCCAAAAAAACGCTCCGTTTTCGTCACTTTTCAAGCAGATATGGAGCGGTAGCGACAAAATGACGGCGATCAGCAAGATAAGCCCGCCGAGAATGCCGCCGGCAATGAGCCATCCCATAGCGAGCCCTCCCAGCGTTTATAATCACACCCATTTTATCATAGTCCCTACCGAAAAGCAACTGTTTTACAAGAGTATTCCCTATGAAAATAACGGTTATGCCGACAAAAAGGAGTGAGCCTATTGCAGTGGTTTGTCACGCGCCTATCCGATTTTACCGATGAGCAATATAAGACGGCGTTTGCGTGTATGGAACCCGAAAAGCAAGCGCGCGTATTGCGCCTGCGCCGCGTAGATGACCGCCGCCGTACTGTGGCGGCAGATGCGCTGGCACGCAAGCACATTGCCGCCTTCTGCGGTATTAGTCCCGAAGCGGTAACACTCGCCGTCGGCGCACACGGCAAACCCTATGCTGTGGGGCTCAAGGTGGAGTTTTGCATAAGCCACAGCGATGACGTGGTGGTGTGCGCGGTGTCCGACCGCCCCGTGGGGATAGATGTGGAGCGTGTGCGCCCCGTTGACCTCAAAATAGCGCGCCGCCTGTTTACGCGCAAAGAGCAGGAGATCTTGCTCGACGGCGACCTGTCGCCTGCGCGCTTTTGCCTGTGCGAGGATACCCAAACCCTCACGCGGTTTTATCGCTTCTGGACAGCGAAAGAGGCCTATTTCAAACGTCTGGGTGTCGGTATGGGCGATTGGCACCCCATTTCCGTCGCTGACTGCCCCGATATTACCCTGACCTATGAGCAAATCGATGAGTATATTTTGGCATTTTGCGAATAAAATCAACATTTGCCTCCCTTGTGTAAAGGAAGGGAGAATGGAGACTACCCCTCAGTCTTTTTGCTTCGCAAAATCCAGCTCCCCTGACAAGGGGACCCAAGCGGCGCGTCGAGGACGTCGCGCCTTACAAATCCCGATTCATGCCTGAAATCAACATTGTAGGGACCGACGTCCCCGACGGTCCGTGCATAAAAAACAAGCCTCCCAACGGGAGGCTTGTTTTTTATTATTTATGACCGTTTTTGGGGAAGCTTTTATCATCAGTACGGTTCAAAATATAATCAACGGATACATCGTGAAAATCTGCGAGCTTGATGAGGATTTCCGTCGGAATGTCCAAATCGCCTCGCTCGTAATTACTGTAAACGCGCTGACTGCAAGAGAGAATTTCTCCCATTTGTTTCTGTGTCATATCTTTGTCTTCTCGCAGGTCGCGTATTCTTCTGTAAAGCACACAACCACCCCGAATATAGTATGTACCAACATTATAGTTTAGTGCGTTGTCCGCTATTGACATTTAGCGGAAAATCCGCTACGATCAGGGCAAAGGGGGAGTCACGATTGGTTTGTCACACCGTCGCTGACTGCCCCGATATTACCCTGACCTATGAGCAAATCGATGAGTATATTTTGGCGGCTTGTGAATAATAAACAACCTCCCGTCGGGAGGTTTGTTTTTTGTTATAATTTACTTCCCATTATAGCCATGATATACTTAAAACAGAGGGGGCGATTTTGTGAAAAATAAGAAGCGAATGATCATTTTCTTTTCCTGTTTTGTGGTGATTATCGCCGCTATATGGGGTGTGAATCTGTTCCAAAAGCAGCGCATTCAATCGGGCTACGGCGACACGCCAAACTCTGCCAATCCATATGCCGAACGCGTGACGATGTTGCAGTTGATTACCATCCCCGAAAAGTATGACGGAGAGCTTGTCCGCGTGATCGGCGTGGGAAACCTGGAATTTGAAGGGAATTACCTATCCCTGAGCAAGGAAGATTGGGAATACGGTGTTGGCAACCAAATTTGGATCGAGCTTGGCGAGCGGGCGCTTGCGTATGAGGAAGCCAAAGCGTATAACGGCGAATACGTTATCGTAGAAGGCTTTTTCGACAAAGACGACGGCGGCCATATGGATATGTTCCGCGGCTCAATCAAGGACGTAAGCCGCTATGAACTGTGGAATGTGAATGAGGAGCCGTACACGGTCGTTCAAAACGATGATCTGACCTATTCCTACGAAGTCACCGCCGAAAACGGCACTGTCTTGTTTTCGAAAGAAAACCAAAACCGTGAGCCTCGCGTTGAGTGGGTGAACGACGGGGTGATAGGCCTGACCACCCAAACTGGAACGGGGCTTTCGACAAGCTGGGCCGTCTATTGCGACGTGAAAAACAGCAAGACTTCCGAAGAATTTCGCTACGTCTTGACGGCGGAAGGCGACTGCGTCGTGTTTGTGCGTTTTGAGAATGGCGAGCACCGTGTCGTTGTGCAAAACATCTTTGACAAAACTGCCTATTATCAAGAGTACGTGCTACCGAATTGCTCACCGCTTGCGGGCGATATCGTAGTCGGCGCCAAAACGGGTGATGACGGCACCGTGACAGTCACCTATCTCACGGGCGACGATTATACCGAAACGGAATACACCGTCCGTTTGCCATGATGAAAATTAAAACAGCGGCGTGAATACACGTCGCTGTTTTTACTTCTTATACCTCAAAAACCCCTTGCAAGCGGTGTCGGTTGTCGGTATAATAAAAACATAAACGAAAGGAAGTGACACACCGTGCCGAACTGGACTCCCGAACAGGAACAATGTATATTTTGCCACGACGGCACGATG
>JAZSHG010000008.1:0-2752 GCA_045533135.1 Acutalibacteraceae bacterium | reverse complement strand
GTTCAAAGGTACGACCAAAGATCCCCGTTTTGGAAATCCGACGCCGCGCATTGCGGAGTGCACCGCAGGTATGATCAACGCGGTGGGACTGCAAAATCCGGGCGTGGAAAAGGTGATTGCGGAAGAATTGCCGCGTCTTGCCAAATGCTTTCACAAGCCTGTGATGGCGAATGTGAGCGGCTTTTCTATTGAGGATTATGCCTATACCTGCGAAAAGCTGGACGCCTGTGATCAGGTAGGCTGGCTGGAAGTGAACGTGAGCTGTCCCAATGTACACGGTGGCGGTATGAGCTTTGGCACAGACCCCAAAGCCGCGGCGGCGGTGCCGGGAGCCGTGAACAAAGTGACCAAAAACCCTGTCATTTTGTACCTTTCCCCCAACGTGACCGATATTGTGGCGGTCGCCAAGGCGTGCGAGGAGGCCGGTGCGGATGGTATCAGCCTGATCAATACACTGCTTGGCATGCGCATTGATCTCAAAACCAAAAAGCCTGTTATTGCCAACAAAATGGGCGGCTTTTCGGGCAGCGCCATTTTCCCTGTGGCGGTGCGTATGGTGTATCAGGTGGCCAATGCCGTCAAAGTGCCGGTCATCGGCATGGGCGGCGTGAGCAGTGCCGAAGATGTGATTGAGATGATGCTGGCAGGCGCTACTGCGGTACAGGTGGGTGCGGCGAACCTCGTCAATCCTTATGCCTGTAAGGACATCATCGAAAACCTGCCGCAAGTGATGGATAAATATGGAATCGACACCTTGAGTGGAATTATAGGAGGAGCAAACTGATGGGAAAAGACGTTATCGTCGCTTGCGACTTTGCAAGCGCAGAGCAAGTATTCGCTTTCTTGGATAAATTCACCGACCGCAAGCCTTTTGTCAAGATCGGTATGGAGCTGTTCTATGCGGAAGGTCCCACCATTGTGCGTGAGATCAAACGCCGCGGTCACAAGATCTTTTTGGATCTCAAACTGCACGATATTCCCAACACCGTTAAAAAATCCATGGCGGTGTTGTCTCGATTGGATGTTGACCTGTGCAACCTGCACGCAGGTGGTACGGTGCGTATGATGGAGGCGGCACTGGAGGGACTTACCCGTCCTGACGGCACGCGTCCGCTACTCATCGCGGTCACTCAGTTGACCTCTACCGACCAAGCGGCGATGGAAGAAGATCTGCTCATCAAAGAGCCGATCGATCAGGTGGTGTTGCACTATGCCGCCAACGCCAAAAAGGCCGGACTTGACGGCGTTGTGTGTTCGCCACTGGAGGCCGGCAAGGTGCACGAGGTGTGCGGCGACAGCTTCCTGACCGTTACCCCCGGCGTGCGCTTTGCTGATGGTGATATCGGCGACCAAAAGCGTGTGATGACCCCTGCCGAAGCCAAGCGCATCGGCTCGGATTATATCGTGGTGGGGCGCCCCATTACCGCGGCCGAAGACCCCGTGGCGGCCTATAACCGTTGTGTGGCAGAGTTTTGTGATTGATTGTGATATATAAAGGAGGACAATGACTATGGAAGCCTACAAAAGAGAGTTTATTCAGTTCCTGCAAGGTGCTGGCGTGCTGAAATTTGGTGATTTCACCGCCAAATCCGGCCGCAAGATCCCTTACTTTATCAACGCCGGTGATATTAAGACCGGTGACCAGATTGCGAAACTGGGCGAATTCTACGCCAAAGCTTACCTGGAAAAGGTGGGCAATAAGCGGACAGTGCTGTATGGCCCTGCCTACAAGGGAATTTCCATTGCTGTGTCCTCCTCGATTGCTCTGTCGAAGCAGGGACTGGATGTGCCCTTCTTCTTCAACCGTAAAGAAGCAAAAGATCACGGCGAAGGCGGCATTTTTGTCGGCTACGTCCCCAAGGATGGGGAAGAGGTGGTCATTGTTGAGGATGTCATCACCGCCGGCACCGCAATCCGCGAGAGTATGGCAAACTTAAGCTCCCTTGAGGGCGTTAAAGTAGCCGCCACCTTCGTGATGGTCGACCGCAAGGAAAAGGGCAAGACGGAGAAATCCGCTATGGCCGAGGTGGAAGAAGAGTTTGGCTTCCCCGTCTACTCGGTGGTAGACGTCTATGATATCATCGAATACCTGGAAGAGGATGCGGCAAACGCCGAAAATGTCACCCGCATCAAGAACTATTTGGCAGTCAACGGAGCGGCCGTATGAGACATCTGATCGACATTTCGGACTTTTCGGTCGAAGAGCTGGATGCGCTTATCCAAACGGCGTTGGATATTCTCGAGCATCCCGACAAATATCGTGAGTCCTGCAAGTATAAAAAACTGGCAACGCTGTTTTTTGAACCGTCAACCCGTACGCGCTTGAGCTTTGAAGCGGCGATGCTGGAACTGGGCGGTAGCGTGATCGGCTTCTCTGCCGCCAACAATTCCTCGGCGGCAAAAGGCGAGAGCGTGGCAGATACCGCCAAAACCATCAGTTGCTATGCTGATATTATTGCGATGCGCCATCCCAAAGAGGGCGCGGCGCTAGTGGCGGCGCAAAACGCCTCTATCCCCGTAATCAATGCAGGCGACGGCGGACACTGCCATCCCACACAGACTTTGGCGGATCTGTTGACTATTTATCGCGAGAAGGGACGCTTTAACGATCTGACGGTGGGCTTTTGCGGCGACTTGAAATTCGGCCGCACCGTCCATTCGCTGATCGCCGCACTGTCTCGCTATACGGGTATCAAAGTGGTGCTTATCTCGCCTAAAGAACTGGAATTGCCCGACTATATCAAGACAGACG
>JAZSHG010000199.1:0-2893 GCA_045533135.1 Acutalibacteraceae bacterium | reverse complement strand
CATTATCGGCATTGGCATAGACCTTGCCCAAAAAGCGGTCCAGTGCAGGCAGGTCTGTGAGAAATCCTGCGCCCTTACGTTTGGCGGTGACGGTACCGGACGGACAACCCAAATTAAAATCCACGCGTGTGTAGCCCAGCTCGCGCAGTTTGCCCGATGCCCACAGAAAGTGGTCGGCATTATTGGTGAGCAGTTGCGGTATGGTAGGAATATCCGCATTGGCGCGCGGATCGATCTCACGCCACTCTTTGGGTGAAAATGCCAGGTTGGCATTGGGAGAAAGAAACGGCGTAAAATAGGCGTCCACGCCGCCAAACAGACGATGGTGCACCTGCCGCCACAAAACCGTAGTCAAGCCCTCCATCGGCGCGGCGTACACGCGTAGTTGCTCGCTCATTTTGCCACCTCCACCTTGCCGTCGAGGCAGTCTTGCAGTGTGATCGCCACCAACGGTGACACCTGCACGCCGTCACACAGCGAAGCGGCGATGGTGGGATTCTCCAGCAAAGCGATCTTTTGCGCACGCGTGCGCTTTTTAATGGCATGCTCCAGCCGCAAAGCCGCCGAGCGGTCTTGCACCTGCCACGCCATCGCCAACGCGACCACCTTGTGACTACGGGTATATTTGGCACAGGTGGGCGCACAGGACACGTGTTCTTGCATACGATGGCAAAGATCGTGTGCTATACCTGTATAATAGGTATTATCGGCACAGCGCACGATATAGACGTAATACAAAGTGCCCACCTCCTTTTCATTTCTGCGCCTATTGTAGCATATTTTGCAAAAAGTGTAAAGAAAAAGCTCCCCTGTCAAGACAGGAGAGCTTTTTGAAAATCAGTTTTTGAGGCTGTGCATGGGGGCAGGAATACGGCCGCCACGTGCAATAAAATCAGCAGAACTTTCGGGATGCACGGGCATCACAGGGGCACTGCCGAGCAAACCGCCAAACTCCACCATATCCCCCACCTTCTTGTTAGGCGCCGGAATGATACGCACAGCGGTGGTTTTGGTGTTGACCACACCGATCGCCGCTTCGTCGGCGATGATGGCGGAAATGGTTTCCGCGGAGGTATCGCCGGGGACGGCGATCATATCCAAGCCAACCGAGCAAACACAGGTCATCGCTTCCAACTTATCCAGCGTCAGCACACCCGAAGATGCCGCGGCGATCATGCCCTCGTCCTCGGACACAGGGATAAATGCACCTGACAGACCGCCCACATGGCTGGACGCCATCACGCCGCCCTTTTTCACCGCATCGTTGAGCATCGCGAGCGCCGCCGTAGTGCCGTGGGTACCGCATACTTCAAGGCCCATTTCTTCCAAAATGCGCGCCACACTGTCGCCGATAGCGGGGGTGGGCGCCAAGCTCAAATCCACCACGCCAAACGGCACACCCAAACGCTTCGACGCCTCTTGTGCCACAAGCTGGCCCATAGGGGTAACACGGAAGGCGGTTTTTTTGATGGTATCCGCCACCACGTCAAAAGGCTCACCCTTGACTTGCTTGAGCGCATGATGCACCACGCCGGGGCCGGAAACGCCCACGTTGATCACCAGTTCAGGCTCGCCAATACCGTGGAATGCACCTGCCATAAAGGGGTTATCCTCCACCGCGTTGGCAAACACCACCAGCTTGGCGCAACCCATACCGCCATTATCCGCAGTCAGCGCCGCCGTCTCTTTGATCACACGCCCCATCTGCGCCACCGCATCCATATTGATGCCGGCCTTTGTGGTTGCTACGTTGACACTGGAGCAGACCACGTTGGTGGAAGCAAGCGCTTCGGGAATGGCGCGGATTAAGCGGCGGTCACCCGACGTAAAGCCTTTGTGTACCAGAGCCGAAAAGCCGCCGATAAAGTTGACACCGCAGATAGCGGCGGCCTTCTCCATAGCAATGGCGAAGGGGACAAAGTCCTCCGTTTCACACGCCTCCGCCGCTATAGCGATCGGCGTAACAGCAATACGCTTGTTGACGATCGGAATACCCAGTTCCTGGTCGATCGCCTCGCCCGTTGGCACCAGCTTTTCGGCGCTTTTGGCAATCTTGTCATAGATCTTCTGCGCACAGATTTTGGCATCCGAATGCGCACAGTCGCGCAGAGAAATACCCATCGTAACGGTGCGAATATCCAAATGTTGGTTATCGATCATGTCGATCGTTTGCATAATGTCATTATGATTGAGCATCGAAAGCACCTCTTAAATCTTATGCATGGCGTTGAAAATATCCTCGTTTTGGATGCGAATGGACAGACCCATTTCCTCCCCCTTTGCCTTGAGCGCCTCGGCAATCATATCAAAGGAATCGGTCGCATCGGAGGTGTCCACCAACATGGTCATGGTAAAAAACTCTTTCATAACCGTTTGGCTGATATCGATGATATTGACGTCACGGTCTGCCAGCAAGCCGCACACTCTGGCAATAATGCCTTTGTTGTCGGGCCCGATCACGGTAACGATAGCTCTCATAGTGTAAATTCCTCCAAAACTGACATTTTGAGATATTGTAACACATTTTCCGCCACTTGTAAAGTTTTCGGCGCAAACTTTGGTATACAAAAAAGCCGACGGTATAACCATCGGCTTTTGTTCATTCTGCAGTGGTGGTTGTGGTTGTGGAGGCCGTTGCAGAAGCAGATGTCGAGGCGGTGATGTCTTCGGTTTCAAACGCATCGGGATAAGGCGTTTTCGCCATCAGTTCTGCTGCGTTGGACAGCGTATAACCGCTGTGCAACGCCAAATTGACGTCAAGCGGCAACACGTCTGCGTGCCGCCAGGCTCTTTCCGCCGTCTTGACCATATCTGCGGGGCAAAACACCACGTCAGCCTCTTCCATATTTTCGGGGATCTGCCGGTTTTCACCGTCAACAGCGGTGTTTTCCCA
>JAZSHG010000049.1:0-4512 GCA_045533135.1 Acutalibacteraceae bacterium | reverse complement strand
GCCAACAAGTCGCACAGTGCGAGCGCCGCGGCGCTGTCCACCACCACACGCGCCCGATGCACGATACATGGGTCGTGACGACCGCCTGCTTGCAGTTCGCAAGGCTCTTTGGCGGCAAAATCTACCGTTTGTTGTGTCTTGTGGATGGTAGGCGTCGGTTTGATGCCACAGCTAAACCGCAAGGTGCCACCATTGGTGATGCCACCGTTGATGCCACCGTTATGGTCACCGGTGGGACGAATTTGCCCGTCCACCACCGCAAAGCCGTCGTTGGCTTCACTGCCACGCATATCCGACAGCGCAAAGCCATCGCCAAACGCCACACCTTTGACAGCAGGAATCGCATACAAAATATGCGCCAGCACACTTTCGACACTGTCAAACCACGGTTCGCCCACACCTGCAGGCAGACCCGTCACCACCGTTTCCAGCACGCCGCCGACACTGTCGCCATCCGCTTTTGCCGCGCGGATAGCCTCTTGCATCTGTTCACCTGCTTGTGCATCCAGCACCGCAAAGGTGCTGTCATTAAGCAAAGCCATATCTGCCGTCAAATCGCCGAAGGGGCGGTCACTGATACCGCCGCAACGGGCAATATGGGTGGCGATACGGATATCTCTGCGCGCAAGTGCGGTCAGCGCAATCGCACCTGCCGCCACCAAAGCGGCGGTGATACGTCCACTAAAATGGCCGCCGCCGCGATAATCCTGATAGCCGTGATATTTGCACTGTGCGGTATAGTCGGCATGGCCCGGACGCGCCACAGTGGACATCGCTTTATAATCCTGCGAGCGTGTATTTTGGTTGCGGATCAAGAGTGTGATGGGCGTACCTGTCGTAACACCGTTAAACACACCGCTGAGGATCTCCACCTCATCCGCCTCACGCCGCGGCGTGGAAATATCCCCCACCGCCTGCCGCTTTTGCATCTGCGATGCGATATAGTCCTTGTCAACAGGGATACCGGGAGCAATACCTGCCAAAATAGCGGTGATTGCCTCGCCGTGACTCTCCCCGGCAATGGTGAGGGTCACGCTCTGTCCAAAGGTGCTTTTCATCCGTAATACGCCTCCATGCGTGCGGTCAGTTGCGCCGGCGTCCATTTTTCCAGCGCATAGCTTCCCACAGTCGAAACGGTCACCACCGTCACGGTGTTGCCGCTGTATTTTTTATCATGCGCCGCCGCTTGCATCAGCGTAGCGGCATCGCCCACATAGTCCGTGGGCAGGTTGAGTTTTTTGAGAACCGGCAACAGGCGCTCACGCACCGACTCACTGCACATCGGCAACATACCCAGTGCCACACATTCGCCGTGATAGAAGGTTGAAAGACCTGTTGTACTTTCGATCGCGTGACCGACGGTGTGGCCAAAATTCAGCACACGACGCACACCGCTCTCACGTTCGTCCTCCTCCACCACCGCCTTTTTACATTGCAGTGAGCGAATAATGATCTCCTCAATATGGTCAAGCGGATTGGCAGTCTCAAACAGTGCAAACAGATCAGCGTCAAAGGTGAGTGCCATTTTCACCGCCTCTGCCAAACCGTTGGCAATCTGCCGTGCAGGCAACGTGTCCAAAACATCAGGATCAACCAGCACGCCTTTGGGCTGATGGAAAGCACCCACAATATTTTTGATGCTGCCCAAATCCACCGCCACTTTGCCGCCGATAGATGAATCCACCTGTGACAAAACGGTGGTGGGGATGTTGTAAAAATCGATACCGCGCATATAGGCGGCGGCGGCAAAGCCGGAAAGGTCTCCCACAACGCCACCACCAACCGCTACCACGCAATCGGTTCGGTCAAAACCGTTTTCCAGCATTTGACGACACAGGTGTTCCCACCAAGCCACCGTCTTGCTCTCCTCACCTTGCGGAATGCACACAACAACAGGGGTTTGGCACTGCGCCGCCACCGCTTGGGCATAGGCGGCAGGCACACCGCTGTCGGTCACCACCAACACACGGCGGTTGAGATTGAAAAGCGCACCTGCTTTTTGCAGGCATCCACGCTCTGCCGTAATATCATAACCGCCCGTAGGCAGCCGCAAAGAAATCACCATACACAGCTCTCCTTATTTGAGCAGGATCTCGTGGTCAAAGGTACCGACCACGCGCAAACGATCACAGCACTCCGACAATTCCTGCATCATCAGTTTGCCCTCTTCCGTTTGCAAATTGCCGTCGGTCTCCACGTAAAAATAATAGTTCCACAAAAGCGTTTTCATCGGTCGACTGCGCAAAGTACGCATATTGAAGCCGTGTTGACCGATGATATGCACCGCCTTTGCCAACGCGCCCGATTCGTTTTTCACCGTGAACACCAAGATGGATTGCTTATCCTTGTTGCTCTCCGACTTGGCCATCGCACGCGAAAACACCGCAAAACGTGTGGTGTTATTACTGCTTTCGTTGATGTTTTTTTCCAGCACTTCCAGGCCATACAGCTCAGCGGTATCCAAGCTGGCAATAGCCGCTTTGGATATATCTCCGCCCTCGGCCACCTGTTTGGCGGCACGGGCAGTGTTTTCCGCCTCCTGACGACCAAAATTGTGGGCGCGGATATATTCCGCGCACTGACCCAGCGCCTGCGGATGGCTGATGACCGTTTTGATATCCTTTTTGGTCGCGCCGCTAAGTCCCAGCAGGTTTTGGGTGATCTCCAGCTCATAGACGCCGTTAACAAACAGCGTACCGCGAAACAGCAGGTCAATCACCTGGGACACCTCACCTGCATAGCTGTTTTCTATCGGCAACACGGCGCAGTCACATTCACCGTTCACCACTGCCTCATAAGCGGCGCGGAAATCGCCATAGGCGCGAAGCGCGGCATCGGGGAAGATCTTTTTCGACGCAATATGGGCAAACGCCCCCTCAACACCGCTATATGCCACCGTCACGCCTGCCTGCATACGGTGCTGATATTGCGAGGACAGCTGCATATTGTGGCGCAGGAAGTTGACGTAATATTCCTGCAAGATGGTATCCTCCACCAAAGCGGCGTTGCGGCGCACCACCTCTGCCTCACGTGCGGTATCCAAAACAGGAAGGCCGTGTGCCTGTTTATAGGCACTGACTTGTTCCACTGCTCGCATACGCTGTACAAACAGCGCCGCCATCTCTTTGTCGATAGCGTTTATCTGCAAGCGCGCTTCTTGCAACTCATCCATGCTGATACTCCTTTGCCAAAGCCTCAAATGCAGGCAACGCGCGCTCGATCAGCGCCGTATCCACACAGTAGGCGATACGCACGTAGCCTTTGATACCGAAATCGTCACTCGGCACCAACAAAAGCTCGTGCTTGCGCGCTTTTTCGCAGAATGCGTTGGCATCCTCTTCCATCGCTTTCACAAACAGATAAAACGCGCCATCGGGACGTACCGCGGTGTATCCCATCGCGGTGAGAGAGTTGTAGAGCAGCTCGCGGTTACGTGCATATACCGCACGGTCGGCAGTCAACGTGCCGCAAGCCGGCAATATTTTTTGGAACAGGGACGGCGCGCACACGTAGCCGAGCGCGCGGCCGGCACCGCAAACCGCCGCATAGACCGCCGCAAAATCGGGCATCTCGGAGGGAACCAGCACGTAGCCGATGCGCTCGCCCGGCAGTGACAGCGATTTACTGTACGAATAGCAGACGACGGTCGCAGGATAAAACGGAGTGACAAACGGCACCGTCACGCCGTCATAGACCAGCTCACGATAGGGCTCATCCGAGATGAGATAGATCGTTTTGCCGTATTTTGCACTCTTTTCGGTAAGCAGTGCGGCAATTTTACGCAGTGTATCCTCGGACAGCACCGCGCCCGAGGGATTGTTCGGGGAGTTGATGATGATAGCACGCGTTTTTTCGGTGATGCTTTCCGCCAGCTTTTCAAAATCGGGCTGGAAATCCGCCTCACAGCAAGGCACCACCACAGGCACACCGCCTGCCGTTTGCACAAACACGGTGTATTCGGGGAAATAGGGCGCGAGCAACACCACTTCCTCTTCCCTATCCACCAGCGCAGACAGCACCGCGGACAGGGATGCGGCGGCGCCCACCGTCATATAGAGGTTCTCCGCCTTAAACGCAGTGCCGTGCGCGGCATTGATCTGCGCCGCAACTGCCTCGCGCACCGCGCGATCGCCCGTTGCGGGCGTATAGCCGTGAAGCGACAGCGGATCAGCTTCGGTGAGCAAACGCACCAGCTCAGCCGTCACTTCGGGTGGGGGCGGCACACTGGGGTTACCGATGCTGAAATCGAACACCTTGTCCTCTCCAATTTCCTGCTTGCGCTTCATACCATAATCAAATTGTTCACGAATGACCGAGCGCACCTCGCCCAGCTGTTGCATACGTTTTACCGGCATAGTATAACCTCCGTTTTTTGGGTTGTTAACACTGTTATCCTTGAAATATATTCCTATTATACACCGATTTGCGCCGTTGACAAGACTTGGGACTCAAAACACCGTCAAAAGTCGCTGTTTTTCATGAAATCGCGCGGCAGTTGACAGCCTGTTTTCA
>JAZSHG010000151.1:0-2069 GCA_045533135.1 Acutalibacteraceae bacterium | reverse complement strand
AACATCCACCATCAGGTCAGAAACAACCGATTTCAGATAAACAGGCGAAAGCAGATAGCGCATACCCTTTGCGATGGCAGAGCTGGTGACAACGTCATAGCCCGAAACGGAGCTCTTTTTGCTGTCCAGTGCGCGTATGCTCAGGTTGTTGATGACCGACATGCTATCGTTGACGGAGAAGGTGTTGAGCTTTACCTGCGGATAGATGCCGACGTTGTTTTGCTTGGCATATTGGAGCAGGGCATTAAACCCATCTTCGCCACCAAGCACACTGACGAGGTCAACCTCGTTAGCCAGCGTCGGATTTTCGCCGCCGTTCATCCATCCTGCGAGGGACAGCTCCACGCGACCTACGCCCTCGGCTTTGAGCTTTTTGATCAGCTCGATGTTGTCTTTATAGGTGGTCATCGGCACGATGGTATTGTGGACGATACCCAGCGTAGACACCTCGGTCTCGATGGCGCCGATGGTTTCGATAAACATCGGCAGCTCTGCTTCACCGGTGAGCTTTTGACGCTCGCCTAAGAGATCGAGATAGTCACGGTAGGTGCTTGCCATACCGGCATAGCCGGCTTTTTCTTTGGGAAGGAAGATGTAACGCATCGCCGCTTGGCCCTCATAGAGGGTTTCGGAGGTGACGTAGAATTTGGAAATATGGTCAGTGGCAAGACCGATGTTTTGCGTCGCGTTAAGCTCAAAACCAACGGAAACCGTACCATGCGTTCTGTTATCGTTGGGTTTGGCCACATCCAGGCGAGCGATTGCCTCGCCGTCCTCAATGACGGTAAGCACGCCGCCGTTTTCACGGTGCAGACCAAAGATCGGCAGCAAGCAGTTTTCACCCAGCGGGCTGTAACCCACCTGCGGCAATGCTTCTTCGCGGCCGAAGAACGGCAGAGACACCGAACCGGTGGAGCCGTTGCGCTCGTCTGCATTGACCAACGCGCCCGAACCGTCAGGGATCAGGAACCAATCGGTCTTGTTGCCCTTTTCCATGGCGCCGAAGTAGGTCAACACATCCATCGAGGAGATGTACGAGTCTGTGGGATACTTGATCTCGGTGCCGACCACAAACACACGGATGGAGTCGTCCTCCAAAACATAGTGCAACGGAATGGTAAAGCTGTTATCCTTCGGCTCTTCCAAGGTGATCTTGACTTCGGCGTTATCGCGCTCGCGTTCCTCTTGGGTATAGCCGATTGCCTTAAACAGCTCGGAGATATCCTTAGCATGGTTGAGGGGCAGGTTTTCTTTTCGGACATAGATGCCATTTGTGAAGGAAAAACGACGCTTAAACAAGGTCTTGTCCTTGCCTCTGCCCGCTTCGACAGCACGCCGCTCAAACTCCTTGAGGCGTTCCATGGTAAAGCCGAAGGGAACGTTGGATAGGTCAGGGCGCGGCGTACCAAACACATAGGTCACGCACAGCTCGTTGCCTTTCACCTCATAGAGGACCTGATCCTTAATCGTAGCGTCGAGATAGGAGGTGAATATGTGAGGCGCGCCTTCCGTGGAGGTGGTGGTAACGGTAATCTGGGATTTGGCCGGTGCAGAGTTGCCGGTCTCCGCAGGGTTGGTGTGCCACCACTCGCCGGTACGCTTGTCGAATACCGATACGTAGGCCGTTGCTTCCTCATAATAGATCGCCAAATAATCGTTTTCTTGCGCCAGCTTTTTGCCCGCAATGTCTGCCATTTCGGGTTTGAGTGTGCCTTTTTCGCCCAGCGCCTTGTAATTCACAGGCGATTTTCTCAAGTCGACAACGTCGCCTGCTATTTCGGCAGGTGTGCAACCGGCACACAGGCCCAAAATCAGAAGGACGGCGGCAATCAATGCGCCAATACGTTTTTTCATACTTGTCATTTCTACCGTCCTCCTTTATCGATATTGCAATTCTTGGATCACTGTATAAACGAAGCCGATCAGCTCGGAGAACAGTGAGAAGAACAGTACGCAGATGAAGCAGATGATGATGATCATAGCCACGGCGGTGATAACCACAGTACCGACGGTTTTGCCCGCGGTATATTCATGGGTGTTCATCAGTGCGCAGAACAGGAGCATCGCCA
>JAZSHG010000191.1:0-10638 GCA_045533135.1 Acutalibacteraceae bacterium | reverse complement strand
ACCACAAAAAGAAGATCTGTGCATTATGTAAATGTTTTTTCGAGAATTATAAAAGCAAAAAGCAACACACCCTATTGTGGTGTGTTGCTTTTTGCACTTGCGCCTATCAGCTATATAAACCGCCAACCGTACTGTTGCTTTGTGTTCCAAGATATATTCGCCCAATTCCACGGCGCGTTCCTCAACGGCACTGTTCATACCATCACCCCATATTTCTGTGTTCTTTACAGATATATGAGGCGGATTAAACGATTATGCGTTAGTGATTGATAGTATATATCCGGATATCAATCTTCTTCCCATTCGCGGAATTGTTGGCGGTGCAGTTGCGCATAGATGCCACCGCGCGCAACCAAAGCGTCATGATCGCCCTGTTCGCTGATACGTCCGTCGCTAATGACAGCGATTTCGTTTGCGTTTTTGATGGTGGACAGCCGATGCGCCACCACCAGCGTGGTGCGTCCTTTGCACAGCTCGTTCAAAGACTGCTGAATGAGCATTTCGGTGGTGTTATCTAAGGCACTGGTCGCTTCGTCCAAGATGAGAATGGGTGGATTTTTAAGAAATACGCGAGCAATACACAAGCGTTGCTTTTGACCGCCGGACAGACGCACGCCGCGCTCGCCAATGACCGTATCGTAGCCGTTTTCAAGCGTTTGGATATAATCGTGAATATTGGCACGCTTGGCGGCTTCAATCACTTCTTCTTCGGTAGCATCCAAACGGCCATAGAGAATATTATCTCTGATGCTGGCATTGAAAAGATAGATATCCTGTTGCACGATACCGATATTACGCCGCAAGGAGTCACGCGTATATGTGCGAATATCCTGCCCGTCAATGGTGATCCGTCCGGTCATCACCCCATAAAAACGCGGTATCAAGTGGCAGATGGTGGTCTTTCCGCCGCCACTGGGGCCAACCAGCGCAAAGGTTGCACCGGCAGGGATGTGCAAGGACATATCATGCAATACATCCGCCCCTTCGTCATAGCCGTAAGACACATTCTCCAGCTGAATATCGCCTTTAAGCCGGCCTGCATCCACCGCATCATCAGCATCCTGCTCAATGGGGGTGTCCATCACCTCGACAAACCGCTCAAAACCGGCCGCACCACTTTGGAACTGCTCCATAAAGCGAATAAGGGTATTGATGGGGTTCAAAAACAGGTTGATGGACACGATAAACGCGGAATAATCCGCAAAGTCGATCTGTTTATTATACATAAGCAGACCGCCTGCGATCAGCACGACCACATTGAATACATCGGTGATAAAGGTGGTACCGGAGTGGAACTGCCCCATCGCTTTGTAGGCATCGCGGCTGGCTTCTCGGAACATTGCATTGCCCTTTTCAAAGTTTTCCTGTTCCTTTTCCGCATTATTGAACGCTTTGGTCACACGAATGCCCGACACACTGCTCTGCAAAGCACCATTGATCTCTGCCATAGACTTGCGGCTTTTTTGAAATGCTTTGCGCTGACGGTCACGCATAAACAGGGAAATCGCCACCAAAAACGGCACACAGGCAAAGATAATCAGCGAAAGACCTACGTGAATGGTCATCAGATAGGCAAAGGAGATTACCACCGAGGTCAGGCTGATAATAAGCGTTTCCGGGCCATGGTGAGCAAGCTCACTGATATCGGTCAAATCATTCGTCAGGCGAGACATAATCTTGCCCGTTTCGTGTTCGTCGTAAAAGGAGAAAGGGAGTTTTTCCAGGTGGCGGAACAGATCACTGCGCATCTGTGCCTGCATACGCACACCCATCACATGGCCTTGGTACTGGATAAAATAGTTTAGATACATTCTGATGGCATACAAAGCCAAAAGGCCAACACCACAGGCAATGATCCACTCATATTTTTGATTGGGTATCAAGTCGTTGAGCATGCGACGTGTGACAATAGGATACAAAATCGCCAACAGCGACACGAGCAACGAGGCACCCATATCCAGCGTAAACAGTTTCATATGAGGCTTATAGTAGGATATAAACCGCTTGAACACTTGCCTCTCCCCTTTTCTTCCATATACGGAAAATTATAGATTTTTCTATCCTTTTTGTCAAGCACGCCGCAAAAATGCCCCATCTTTTGATGGGGCATTTTTTATAGTTGGCTTTTGATGAAATTGAGTGCGCCTTTTTCCAGTCTACTCACCTGCGCTTGGCTGATACCGATTTCTGCCGACACTTCAATTTGTGTCATACCTTTGAAAAACCGCAGATTGAGTATGCGTTTTTCTCGCTCACCCAAACAGCGTATCGCCTCCTTGAGTGCAAGCTCGTCCAACCAGTCACCGTCATCGTTGCGGTCGCCCACCTGATCCATCACGTAAATGGTGTCACCGCCATCGGAATAGATCGGTTCGTAAAGGCTCACAGGTTCCACAATAGATTCCAGCGCCAGCACCACATCCTCGCGCGGCAGTTCCAAACGGGCGGCAATTTCTTCCACACTCGGCTCTCGTTGATTTTCGTGCATCAGTCGTTCTTTCACCTGCATCGCCTTATAGGCGGTATCACGCATACTGCGGCTGATGCGTATGGCGTTGTTATCACGCAGATAACGGCGGATTTCGCCGATGATCATCGGCACGGCATAGGTGGAAAAACGCACGTTTTGTGAAATATCAAAGTTATCAATGGACTTCATCAGACCGATGCAACCTACTTGAAACAGATCATCGGGATTCTCTCCGCGCTGTGAAAAGCGTTGAATGACGCTGAGCACCAGTCGTAGATTGCCCTTGATCAGCTCCTCACGCGCGTTGCGGTCGCCCTCCTGCATCGCACGCAAAAGTCGCATCTTTTCCGCTTCTGGTAACACTTTGAGCGTAGCGGTATTGACACCGCATATCTCCACCTTGTTGTGGGGAAAGGCATACATAAAGTCCACCATCCTATACAATTTTGTATAGGTAGTATGGACGGCAAAACAAGGGATTATGATAGTGTCAATGATAAATTTAACAAAGCCGACACAGATTCCCCAAAAGGAAAACGTGTCGGCTTTTTTCTCTTATAAACGCATCAGACGCGCGAACAAATCTCGTCAATCGCACGCAATTCTTCATCGGTAAACGTGGTGTTTTCTACGGCCTTGATATCATCCAGCACCTGTTCCGGCTTGGATGCACCGACCAGCACACTGGTGACTATACCATCGTGCAAAACCCAGCTAAGCGCCATCTGTGCAAGGGTTTGACCGCGTTGTGCGGCCACATCGTTTAGCGCTCGAATTTGATTGAGGCGATCTTCTGTCAGCGCGTTTTCATTCAGGAATCTGCCATCCGTTCGAATACGGCTGTCAGAAGGGATTCCTTTTAAATAGCGATCGGTCAAAAGGCCTTGCGAAAGCGGTGAAAAGGCAATGATCCCCTTGCCGAGCTCGACCGATTTCGCCTTGAGCCCGTTGTTTTCGATGGCGCGGTTGATCATCGAGTAGCTGTTTTGGTTGATGACAAACGGCACCTTTAAATTGGCAAGAATAGCCGCCGCCTTTTCCATTTGTATGCCATCATAGTTAGAGAGACCCACATACAGCGCTTTGCCTGATTGCACAGCTGTTGCCAAAGCGCCCATCGTTTCCTCCAGCGGTGTTTGCGGATCCGGACGGTGATGGTAGAATATGTCCACATAATCAAGCCCCATGCGCTTGAGGCTTTGATCTAAGCTGGACAAAACATATTTGCGACTGCCAAAATCGCCGTACGGGCCGGGCCACATATAGTATCCCGCTTTGGTACTGATGATCAGTTCATCGCGGTAAGCTTTGAGATCTTCTTTCAAAATACGACCAAAATTCTTTTCCGCCGCACCGGCAGGAGGGCCATAATTGTTGGCAAGATCGAAGTGCGTAATGCCGTTATCAAAAGCGGTAAAGCATATTTGGCGCATAGTTTCAAAGCAACCCGTATCACCAAAATTATGCCAAAGGCCGAGAGACACTGTCGGCAGTTTGAGCCCGCTGTTTCCTGTGTTTCGGTAAGGCATTGTGCCATATCTTTGGTCGGATGCTGTATACATCGTCAGCCCTCTTTTCCTGTGTTTGATAAATCCGATTGTCAGCCACTATATCCATTATATCCGGCCCCAAAGCATTCGTCAACACTTTTACCCCTGTGCGCGCTCGATGTCGCGTTTCAGGCGCAGGATGATCCGCTTTTCCAATCGGGATATGTAGGACTGGGAGATGCCCATTTTGTCTGCCACTTCCTTTTGGGTATGCTCCTTGTGACCGCCGATGCCAAAGCGCAGTTCCATGATCTGTTTGGCACGCGGCTCTAAGCGATCGATACATTGCAGCAGCAGATGCTTTTCTGCCTCCTGTTCCAGATCACGGTTGACTTCGTCAGGGTCGCTGCCCAAAATGTCCGACAACAACAGTTCGTTGCCGTCCCAATCCACGTTAAGCGGCTCATCAATGGACAGCTCATTGCGCAAGGGTGCCGTTTTGCGCAGGTACATAAGTATCTCGTTTTCGATACAGCGTGAGGAATAGGTCGCCAATTTGATGTTGCGATCAGGGCAAAAGGTATTGACCGCTTTTATAAGCCCGATCGTGCCGATAGAGATGAGGTCTTCGATACCAACCCCTGAATTTTCAAACTTGCGTGCGATATATACCACTAAACGCAAATTGTGCTCAATCAGACGATCACGCGCACCGTTATCTCCTTCACCCCAATCCGCCAGCGCCTGCGCCTCCTCTCCCCCTGTCAAGGGCGCCGGCAAGGTATCTGCACCGTGTATATAATCCAACCACATCGCCGTTTTGCGGCGGTACCACACACATAATCGTTCAAACCACCGTATCATCATACTGCCTCCTCTTTATCCATTACCAAACACGCCACCGCAGTGCCAATCAACGCGGTGTATTCTCCTCTGTTCAAATCGTCACAAATAGCTATGTATACCCCCGTGATCTCCTGTTTGCGCCGCCCACTCATTACCCACACGCGCGTCGGGCAAAATGCAGGCAGCATACCTTCGCCCCCCACCGAACGGTATGGCACAAGCCGCCACCTGCCACCCGCGTGCGGCGGCGTACCGTGATGGTTAAAAGCCGTCACCCATTGCTTTTGGGTATCTGACAGTAGCGGCCATACCGCCTTTTTAGCCGCTACGATAACAGGGGCACCCGAAAACTGTTCGGTCAGCCGATTTCCCGAATCGTATAAAGCGCGCAAGGTTCCTGTGCCGCCATCGGCGGTAAGCTGCACCGCGAACACCTGCCCGATATTCCGATGACGATTGATGCGCTCCCACAAGCATAAACCGCCATAGGACACAGCTGTCAAAAAGGCTAACATCCAGGGAGACACGTCATAATATATTACCCCATTGATCACACGCAATCCCTGCGGCGCGGCAAAGGTATATATCATCAGTACAACGCCGGCCAATGCGGTGGACAGCAAGAAAAACACCGCTGCGCGTGAAAGAAACGGCAATATGCGACATCTCCCAAACGCCAGCCATATCACAGGGAGTGCCGCTGTCAGTCGTAATATGGTCGCCACCCAAGAAGGAATCGGCGGCAATACCAACACTGCCGCCAATAAAGCTCCCATCAGCGACGCCCAAACGCGTCTGCCTCGGCGGCAGGGAATGTGCATCAGTTTGGCGGTTCCGCAAAGCAGAAAATAGTCTAAAAACCAGTTGAGTGCCACCAGCACATCCATATAGATCACGGCATCACCCCCTTGCGTCAAGTATACGCCTTGGCGTGGGACGGAATCTGCCGAAGCGTGGTGAGCAATATTTTTCTCTTATCTTCACTCTATGACATTTTCTGCGCGTTTATGTCTTTTGGCAAGGTACCCGGCCATCCTTTTTTCGAGATACCGATAAAGATAGGCGGCAGGAAAACTCAGGCCCATCCACAACACCGCATAGAGCAAGCATATCTGCCCTGCCAAATTGCCCCACTGGCGGCTATAATCCCACACCTGCATCTGCCACCACAGGTTAATGACACAGCCACTGAGCAATTCCACTGCCGTTACCGCTACCGCGCTTTGCAAACAACAGACAAACGTGCCTTTTTGCGCACGATCAGCAAAGATACGGCCAATCAGGTGAAAACACAGCCCTCCTACCAAGGTCATTGTCCAGTGAGTGCGGCCACGCCAACAAAGCTCCACCAAATTGTATGCCAAACCACCTGCCGCCGCCAGTGAAACAGTCCGTAACCAGATCTGTTTTTTATCCTCTTCCATCCAACGCGCCCCCTTATTTTGTTGCCTTTATCTTTTGCTTAAAACGCCGAGAAAATACAGGAGGAAAACCTTGAAAATATGAGAAAAAGGTTAAAAATGGAAGAAATGCAGGGCAGGCCAGTTGGTTTTTGCTGGATTTTTCGCGAAAAATGCAGGATTTCGGGGAAATCTATTGACTTTTCTCTTGAAAAAACGTATAGTAAGAATGTTGTTTTGGTTGTGGGAAATATCCCCACCGACAATGCATCTGAGCAAAAACCGATAGTGGTATCAAAAGCATCGCCGCAGTCACGCCTTTGGCAGATGACTGTGAAAAACCCTTTGCGGAGGGCGGTGTCCATGATGCTACGGTTTCACGTTCATTGGACAGGCTGTCCGCGAGAAACTTTGTACCGTTCGACCGAACGGTATACACCGCAAAGGGGGATGCATTCTTCATGGAAAACAAGTGTATTATTGATCTGAAAAACATCGCGATCACATTCGACGGAGAACAGATACTGCAGGGGCTTAACCTAAGTATCAAGGACGGTGAATTTGTCACGCTGCTGGGACCTTCCGGCTGTGGCAAAACCACGCTTTTGCGTATCATCGGCGGTTTTGTATCTCCCGACAGTGGCGATGTTTTTTTTGATGGCAAGCGCATCAATGACCTGCCTGCTCACAAGCGCCCGGTCAACACCATTTTCCAGCGCTATGCCCTGTTCCCACATATGAATGTGTTTGAGAACGTGGCGTTTGGCTTGCGCGTGCGCAAAAAGAAAGAGGACGAGATCCGTCAAACGGTTGAACAAATGCTCAGTTTGGTCAATCTGCGCGGATTTGAAAAACGCAACATCAGCACTCTTTCGGGTGGCCAGCAACAGCGTGTGGCTATCGCTCGCGCTTTGGCCGTGCATCCAAAGGTGCTGCTGCTTGATGAGCCTTTGGCGGCGTTGGATCTCAAACTGCGCAAGGATATGCAGGTGGAGCTGAAAAAGATCCAACAGCAGCTGGGTATTACCTTCCTCTATGTCACCCACGACCAAGAGGAAGCGCTCTCTATGTCCGACACCGTGGTGGTGATGGATGCCGGTCAGATCCAACAGATCGGTACGCCGCAAGACATTTATAATGAGCCGCAAAATGCTTTTGTTGCCGACTTTATCGGTGAAAGTAATATCTTGGACGGTATTATGCATGCTGACTATCTGGTGGAGTTCTTCGGCCGCAAGTTCGACTGCTTGGACCATGGATTTGATCCTATGGAGCCTGTCGATGTGGTCATTCGCCCCGAGGATATTGACATTGTTGAGCCTATTAAGGGACATCTAACCGGCACAGTTACCAGTGTCACCTTCAAGGGCGTGCATTTCGAGACCATCGTGGATTTCAAGGGCTTCAAGTGGCTCATTCAGACCACCGACTACTATGCTCCTGACACCACCATTGGTATTGTTCTCAACCCTGAGGACATTCATATTATGAAAAAATCCGCCTACTCGGGTCTGTTTGGCGATTACAGCTCCTATTCCGAGGAATTTGACGAGCTGGCCGATCCTGACGCCGCACCGGAAGGCGGTGCCGCCGAATGAAGCGTACACGCCTGACTTTGTTCCCATTCGGCATTTGGATGATTTTGTTTACCATCATCCCATTGGCGATGGTGGTCTGGTTTGCGCTGACAGATGACAGCGGACACTTTTCGCTCGAGAACATAGCGCAAATTGTCAACTACCTGCCCAGCTTTTGGTATTCCATTTGGGTTGGTGCACTTTCCACCTTTTTCTGCTTGATTTTGGCGTATCCGCTCGCATACAGCATCTCGCGCCGCTCCGGGCGGACGCAACGCACCATGGTGCTCATCGTGATGCTGCCGATGTGGATGAACTCGCTTTTGCGTATCACCGCACTCAAATCCATCATTGACGACAACGGTTTGCTCAACCGTTTTTTGGAGATGATCGGTTTAGAACCCATCAAGCTGGTCGGCACAACTGCGGCTATTGTTTTGGGCATGGTTTATGATTTCCTGCCCTTTATGATCTTACCGCTTTATTCTGTGATGACCAAGATCGACAACCGCACCATTGAGGCGGCGCAGGATTTGGGTTCCAACGGCTTCCAGGTGCTGTCGCGCGTGATT
The DNA here is from genome assembly GCA_045533135.1 of Acutalibacteraceae bacterium. GTDB lineage: Bacteria > Bacillota > Clostridia > Oscillospirales > Acutalibacteraceae > HGM12789. The sequence continues at coordinate 2,283 of JAZSHG010000191.1, read as the reverse complement.
TTGCCTCTCTCGGTCCCCGGTATCCTGTCGGGTATCACGATGGTGTTTGTCCCCTCGGTCAGTACCTTTGTTGTGGCCACCCTTTTGGGCAACGGCGGTGTGACCACACCGCTGATGATCGGTGAGATCATCGAGTTCCTGTTCAAAGGCTCGGCACCTGCCTATAACAACATGGGTGCGGTGCTGTCACTGGTGCTGATGCTTCTGATTTTGCTGTGTATCGCCGTGATGAACTCGGTAGACAAGGACAGCGATGAGATTGGGGGTATGGTTCCGTGAAGACGTTATCCCGTATCTACAACACCCTTATCTTTGCATTTCTCTATGCTCCCATTGTAGTGCTCATCATCTTTTCCTTCAACGACTCCAAGAGCCGCTCGATTTGGAACGGGTTTTCCCTGCGCTGGTACGAGACACTCTTCTACGACGAGGAGATTCGCGAGGCGCTGGGCGTCACCCTGCAGGTGGCGATTCTTTCCGCGCTGTTTGCCACCGTTATCGGTGTGCTGGCGGCAGTGGGTATCCACGCGCTCAACAAAAAACTCCGCAAGGTCTTTTTGACGGTTAACAACCTGCCGATGGTCAACCCCGAAATCGTCACCGGTATTTCACTGATGCTGCTGTTCGTTTTTATCTATCAGACCACCGGGCTTTTGCGCACAGGTTTCCTTACCCTGCTGATTGCGCACATCACCTTCAATATCCCCTATGTTATCTTGCAGGTGATGCCCAAGCTACGGCAGATGAACCAGCACATGTATGAGGCGGCACTCGATTTGGGATGCCACCCCACCCGTGCCTTTTTCAAGGTGGTTATGCCCGAAATCATGCCGGGTATTGCTACCGGCGCGTTGATGGCATTTACCATGTCGCTCGATGATTTTGTCATCAGCTATTTCACTTCGGGCTCGACAGCGCAAACGCTTTCGGTCACCATCTACAATATGACCAAGCGTCCCATTACGCCGGAGATCAATGCCCTTTCCACCCTAATGTTCGGTACGATTTTGCTGTTACTATTGGCGGTCAACATCTATCAGATTCGTGATGACGCCAAGAAAAAACGGGCGGTTTGATAGAAAGGAGCGAGGCTTTTGAAACGTTTTTTAGCTCTTCTTTCCGCCCTCTTGCTGTTGCTGGTCTTTTCCTCCTGCTCCGCACCCGACGAGGGAGCAAGCGATGACGGAGAAGAAGCCGCTTGGGATTACCAAGCAGAATTCCCCAAGGCTGCACCAACCGGCGTGACCATCAACGTCTACAACTGGGGCGAATATATTGACGATGAAATTTTGGATGTCAATGCGGCATTCACCTATGTCACCGGCATCGAGGTCAACTACAAGACCTTTGAAAACAATGAGTCGATGTACGCTCTGCTCAGTTCGGGCGCTGCCGATTATGATGTCATCATCCCCTCCGACTATATGGTTGGAAAGATGATTGACGAAGGTATGTTACGCAAGCTAAACTTTGATAACATCCCCAACTACCAATATATCGGCGAAAATTACCGCAACCTGGCGTATGACCCTGAAAACGCCTATTCTGTCCCCTACACCTGGGGCACAGTCGGCATTTTCTATAACACCAAGTATGTTGACGAAGCAGATTTGGCTTTGGGATGGGATCTGTTGTGGTGCGAAAAATACAAGGACCGTATTCTGATGTTCAACAACCCACGTGATGCATTTGGCGTGGCACTGATGAAAAACGGCCACTCTCTCAACACCACCAACCCTGCCCACTGGAATGCGGCTTTTGACGCACTGGTCGATCAAAAACAGGTGCTTTACAAGTATGTGAATGACGAGATCTATGATCTGATGATCGGTGAGACCTGCTGGATCGCCCCCTACTACGCAGGTGATGGCGCGTTGATGATCTATGAAGAGGGCGCCAACGAGGATATTGCCTTCTTCATCCCCGAAAGCGGCACCAACTTCTTTGTAGACGCCATGTGCGTGCGCTCCACTACCAAGCATCCTGCCGAGGCGGAAGCCTATATTAACTTCATGTGCAACCCCCACGTTGCCGCCGCTAATGCTGAATATATCGGTTATTCCTGCCCCGAGCCTGCCGCGATGGAGCTGATGGATCCTGAAGTTACGCAGAACCCCTATTTCTATCCGCCGCAGAGCATTCTTGATAAGACCGAGATATTCCTCACGCTTCCCAAAGAGACCAACAAATTGCAAGCCGATCTGTGGCTCAAACTCAAGCAGATCACCCGAAAATAAGCAAAAATCCCCCGTGCGTGAAGCCTCGCGGAGTGTTTGTTTCGAA
>JAZSHG010000037.1:0-2143 GCA_045533135.1 Acutalibacteraceae bacterium | reverse complement strand
AACATCCGCCGCCCTGCCGGCAGTTTGGAGCCCTTCTGCTGTAACGCCGACGGCGTGCACGTGCAGGGGCTTTCGGGTTATTTCAAAATGATCGATTGCCACTTTGACGGTTTGGGCGACGATGCGCTCAATATCCACGGCTTGGCGGCGGCGATCACACAGGTGGCGGCTGACGGCAAGTCGTTGGTGTGCAAGGAGCATCACGGTCACGGCCTGCCCCCTCGCTGGACAGAGGCCGGCGACACGCTGACGGTGTATGATGCCAAGACGATGCTCAAAAAGGCGACGCTGACGGTGGCCTCCTTTGACGATGAGGGCAACACGTTGCTGTCCGCACAGGAAGGCGTGTTCGGCGTGGGCGATATCGTCGCCAACGATGCCTACTTCCCCACTTTGGAGGTCAAAAACTGCACCGCGCGCAACATTCGCGCACGCGCCTTCTTGATCCAGACCCGTAACGTCAAGGTCGACGGCTGTCACCTTTACGGTATGGCGTTGCCGGCACTGCTGATCGCGCCCGATTTCACCTTCTGGTATGAAGCAGGCCCTGCGGATCACGTGGAGATTAGCAACTGCACCTTTGAAAAGAGTGCGTTGCCCAACGATCGCGTCAACCACGGCGCGTTGGTCATCAACGTGACGATGAGCACCACCCCCGCCTATCATCCGGCCGGTGTGCATACCGATTTCTACATCCACGACAACACCTTTATCGACAACGGCAACTGTGCCATGTTTGCCGCTTCGGTCAAGGGCTTGCGTTTGGAAAACAACCGCTTTGTCAATAACTCGGTCATTCGCTTTGATGACGTGACGCCGTATACCGATTTCGACGTGACGCTCAAGAGTTGTGACGAGGTGACGATTGGCGGCAACACCACCGATCGCCCCGACAATTTCCTGTATCTCGATCGCTGTGGCGATGACGTGACCGTCAACTGATACGTATAAGAAAAGCCGACAGGGCAAACGCTCTGTCGGCTTTTTTTGTGATCATTTTTGCAGGTGCATACCGTGCATTGTGACCAGTGCCACTATGGCGCCGGTATTATCGGTGATGGACACTTCGTAGACACAGGTACTGCGCCCGTCTTTGATCAGGCGGCTTTCGCCGTACAGCGTGTCCCCTTTTGCCGCCGACAGGAAGCTGATGTTGGCGACGGTGGTGACGGTGGACGGCACCTCAAAATTGGTGGAGATGGCGAACACAAAATCCGCCATGGTAAACATCACGCCGCCCATCACGCCGCCCACGGCATTGCGATGGCGCGCGTCCAGCTCCAAGCGGCAACGCGCATAGCCTTGACGGGCTTCTTCGATGACGATGCCGGTAGCTTCGGTGGCATAACGGTCGTTGGCGAAAAAGGCTTTCGCCTGTTCCAGTGTGGGCATTGTGACATTCCTCCTTGCTTTTCATCGGTATTATACGCCTTTTGGAGGCCGTGTGCAAGTGGCAGTTTTGACTTTTTGCAAGGCGATTTATGTAGCGCCTTTGCCATTGAGTCCAAAGCTGATCTGCAACGCTTCGTCCACGCGTTCCATCTCACGGTTGTCCAGCCGTCCCATATGCTCTTTTAGGCGGCGTTTGTCCAGCGTGCGGATCTGTTCTAGCAACACGATGGAATCTTTGATGAGGCCACTGCCGCCCGAATCCAGTTGAATATGGGTGGGCAGCTTAGCTTTGTCGCGCTGGCTGGTGATGGCCGCCGCGATGACGGTGGGGCTAAAACGGTTGCCCACATCATTTTGCACGATCAAGACAGGGCGTATACCGCCCTGTTCTGAGCCGATAACGGGGCTCAGATCCGCATAATAAATATCGCCTCTGTGTACGGTCATATTGTTCCCTCCGTTTGATTTTTCCGCTTTTCATCGGCTGACAACCAAAGTTTGCCCGTTTGACAGCGGAATAATCCTGTTGACCGAAAAAATCCTATATTGACAGAGTATGTCCGCAGGCGCAAACCCGTGTCTGTCTGACAGAGGAATTTTTGCATGGGAATTTTCAAAAAAGGGGTTGACTTTTCTCTTAAATGTGTTATAATGCGATATGCTGATTTGAATATGTGCTTGTAGCTCAGCCGGATAGAGTGTTTGGCTACGAACCAAAAGGTCGGGGGTTCGAATCCCTCCAGGCACGCCA
>JAZSHG010000009.1:0-2539 GCA_045533135.1 Acutalibacteraceae bacterium | reverse complement strand
ATCACCGTCAAGGGCCAGCCGTATTTCTTCCACGGACTTTTGGATCAGGGTTATTTTGCCGACGGTATCTTTATGCCTGCCACACCCGAAGGGTTCAAGCAGGATATCTTGCGTTGCAAACAGCTTGGCTTTAATATGCTGCGTAAGCACATCAAAATAGAGCCCGATTTGTTTTATTACTACTGCGACCTTTGCGGTATGATCGTGTTTCAGGATATGATCAACAACGGGCGCTATTCCTTCCTGCGCGACACGGCGCTGCCCACTGTCGGTTTCAAGAAAGGGTTGCCGCGACACACCTCTCCCCGCCAGCGAGATTGGTTTGCGCACGGCGCCCAAAAGACGCTGGCACTGCTCAATAACCACCCTTGCATCTGCTACTACACCATTTTTAACGAGGGCTGGGGACAGCACGACGCCAACCGACTCTACATCGCGCTCAAAAAGCGTGATCCTTCTCGCATTTGGGATACCGCTTCGGGTTGGTTCCGTTGCCGTAACACCGATGTACAGAGCGAGCATGTATATTTTAAGCCGGTAAAACTTACGGCAACGGCGGACAAGCCGCTGGTGCTGTCGGAATTTGGCGGCTATTCCTGCAAGATCGAAGGCCACGCATTTAACCTCAAAAAGACCTATGGATACCGCCATTTTGAAACAAAAGAGGCGTTTTCCGAGGCGCTCGATACCCTCTATCGCACGCAAATCATCCCTGCTGTTGAGGATGGACTTTGCGCCACCGTGCTGACGCAGGTGAGCGATGTTGAGGACGAGGTCAACGGCCTGTTCACCTATGACCGTCAGGTCTGCAAGGTTGACGAAGCACCGATGCAACAGCTGGCAGAAGATCTGCACACCGCTTTTGCCAAGCGTTGGCTTGCATAAGCCGTGTGCATATGCTATACTGGAAGACAAATGGTTACTTGACGGAGGTTTCTATGAAAACGCCTCTTTCTTTGGAACGGCTACCCGATTGGTTTTTGTCGGTACGCCGTTCGCTCCCCTGGCGCGAAAACATCACGCCTTATCGGGTGTGGGTGTCGGAAATTATGTTGCAACAAACGCGCATCGAAGCCGTCATCCCCTATTTCGAACGATTTATGCAAGTCTTCCCCACCATTGCCGCGCTTGCCGAGGCGGATACTGACCACCTCTTAAAAATGTGGGAGGGACTCGGTTACTACAGCCGCGCGCGCAACCTACAAAAGGCCGCGCGCATCATCGTGGCGGAATATGGCGGTGAAATGCCTGCGGACTATACCGCACTGCGCGCACTTCCCGGCATTGGCCCCTATACGGCCGGCGCGATCGCTTCCATCGCATTTGGACTGCCGCACGCCGCCATCGACGGCAACGTGCTACGCGTGATGGCGCGGTTTTACGACCACCACGGTGACGTACTCTCCCCTGCCACCAGGGCAGAATTGACGGCACTGGTTGAGGCGGCACTGCCGCATGACCGACCTGCGCTTTTTAATCAGGGCTTGATGGAGTTGGGCGAGACCTGCTGTCTGCCAAACACCGCTCCTCACTGTGAGCAGTGTCCGCTCAAGACAGATTGTCAAGGCTTCGCCAAAGGCACGGCGGCACAACTTCCTGTGCGGTTAGCTAAGAAAACGCGCCGCGTGGAGCAGCGCACCGTTTTGGTGCCTGTTGCCTTTGCCGACAAGCCTCAGGTGCTGTTGCACAAGCGGCCCGAAAGCGGTTTGCTCGCCGGCTTATGGGAACTGCCCAACTGTTTGACCGCAGAGGCCCCTTCCCCCGAAGAATGGGTGCGCAGTTTGGGCGGCATCGCCCGACGCACAACGGCACTCGATAACGCCAAACACCTGTTCACACACATCGAATGGCAAATGCAAGGCTTTGCGGTGATCACCGACCCTTTCACGCCTCCCGACGGCTATATGTGGGTGGATGCGAATGCCTTACGTACGCAATATGCTTTGCCCTCCGCTTTTTCCGCCTATACACGGGCGTTGCCCGCTTGGTTACACACCAACAAATAAAGGAGAGTTGTTATGAAACGCAGCGACTATCTCACCTGGGACGAATATTTTATGGGTATTGCCCTGCTTTCCGCACAGCGCAGTAAAGACCCCGGCACACAGGTTGGCGCCTGTATTGTCGGCGATGACAACCGCATCTTGTCGGTTGGCTACAACGGTATGCCTATTGGTTGCAGTGATGACGTATTGCCGTGGGACAGAAGTGGTGACAGCACGCTGGACACCAAATATCCTTTTGTGTGCCACGCTGAGCTTAACGCCATTCTCAACTACACCGGCAATAAACTGCGCGGCGCGCGCGTTTACGTATCGCTGTTCCCTTGTAACGAATGTGCCAAGGCAATCATCCAGTCGGGCATCCGGGAGATCATCTACCTGAGCGATAAATACGCCGACTCCGAATCGGTGCGCGCCTCCAAGCATATGTTTGACTTGACAGGCGTTGTCTACCGCCCCTATACCCCCAGCAACAAATCCATCACTTTGGAGGTTTGACCTATGGCAAAAACGGTGTTGATCACCGGCGCTTCCCG
>JAZSHG010000071.1:0-5358 GCA_045533135.1 Acutalibacteraceae bacterium | reverse complement strand
CCGCAGACAGTGGTCATTGACCACCATCGCAAAATGGTGGAACATATTGAAAATGCCATCATCTTTTATCATGAGCCCTATGCCAGCTCCGCTTCCGAAATGGTCTCAGAATTGGCACAATATATGAGTCGTGACCAACTGTCTAGATTGGATGCAGAGGCGCTTTTGGGCGGTATTATGTTGGATACGCGTAGTTTTGTGATGAAAGCTGGCGTGCGTACCTTCGAGGCGGCGGCATACTTGAAAAAGTGCGGTGCAGACACGGTGGAGGTTAAACGCCTGTTTGCCGGCAGCATGGAGCTCTATCGTCGCAAGTCCGATATCATTTCCACCGTGTATATGTATCGCAACAAAGCCATTGCCTATCACGAAGAAGGCGGTACGGATATTCGTATTGCGGCATCGCAGGCGGCGGATGAGTTACTGTCCATTCAAGGCGTTGACGCTGCATTTGCTATGTTCCCCGAAGGTGGCGGTGTGAATATTTCTGCTCGCTCTATGGGAGACTTTAACGTCCAGTTGACGATGGAAGCGCTCGGTGGCGGTGGCCACCTCAATATGGCCGGTGCCTATTTGGCCGATACTGCTTTGGAGCAGGCCCAGGAGCGCTTGCAGGCGGTTATCGATGAGCAGATGAAAACCTTGGAAACAACCTTGTCACACCATGGTGTGGGGCAGGAAACCCAACAAGTATAAGGGAGAGTCTATTATGAAGGTAATCTTGAAACAGGATGTCAAGGGACAGGGTAAAAAAGGCGAGCTTGTAAACGTCTCTGATGGCTATGCACGCAATTTCCTGTTCCCGAAGGATCTGGCAATTCCTGCGGATGCACAGGCGATGAATGATCTGAAAAACAAGGAAGAGGCGGCCCAGTTCCATAAGCGCGAAGAGAAAAAAGCGGCGCTGGATATGGTAGAGCTGCTGAAAGATAAGACCTTGAAAATTACCGCGCGTGCCGGCCAAAACGGCAAGCTGTTTGGTTCTGTCACCACCAAAGAAGTGGCGCAAGAGCTGGAAAAACAGTTTGGCGTGAAGTTGGACAAGCGCAAGATCGTGATGAGTGATATCAAAGCTTTCGGTGGTTATACCGCCGAGCTCAAATTGCCGCAAGGCGTTGTTGGCAAGCTGTCCGTCTTAGTGGTCGAATAATCGAAAGCGTATAAGAGGATAAACATATGGCACAGATGACAAATGTGTTTACAGAAGAGAGCGGTATGCCATTTAGCCTTGAGGCTGAACAGGCAGTGCTGGGTGCTGTACTTCTGGAACCGAGTATCATTACCCGCGTGGCGGATAAACTACAGCCCGAGCATTTCTATCTGCCCGAGCATCAATCGATTTTCCGTGAGATGTTGGCAAAAATGATGGAACCGGGCGCGGTCATCGACTTTGTCACCATTTTGGAATCGTTGAAGAACGAGGTCTATTTCCAAGGGGATGAGGGCAAAAAATATCTGTTTAAGCTGGCGCAGATGGTGCCGTCCTATTCGGGTATTGAGCACTACGCCGCCATTGTGCGCGAAAAATACGACGTGCGTCTGCTTATCCGTGCCGCACGCAAGATCCAAGCGGATGCGATGGAGCCGGGCGTGGATTTTGGTGTGCTGGTGGACAGCGCCGAGCAGCAGATTTACGACATCCGTAATGACCGTCAATCGGACGGCTTGCGCCACATCAGCCAAGCGCTTGCCAGTAGTTATGAGATCTTCACCAAGATGAACTCTGACGAGCGCGACCAGTATGTCGGTATCCCCTCGGGTATCAGCGCACTGGATGCTGTAACAACCGGTCTTAACCGCTCCGACCTGATTATCGTCGGTGCGCGTCCCGGTATGGGTAAAACCAGCTTTGCGCTGAATATTGCGCGCAATGTAGCGGTACAGCATAACAAGGCAGTGGCATTCTTTAACTTGGAAATGTCGCGCGAGCAGATGGTCAACCGTCTGCTTTCTTCCGAAGCCAAAATTGAGAGTAAGAAGTTACGCACAGGAAATCTGACGCCCGATGAGTGGACACGTATGGCCGCCGCATCGGATATTCTCTGCAAAGTGCCGATCTATTTGGACGATACGGCGTCGATCACGGTGCCGCAGATGAAGGCACGTATTTTGCGTCAAAAGAACATAGATCTCGTTGTGGTTGACTATTTGCAGTTGATGCATTCGTCCACGCGTACCGAAAACCGTGTGCAGGAAGTGTCCGAGATCACACGTAGCCTGAAAATTATGGCAAAAGAGCTCAACATCCCTGTTATGGTGTGTGCACAGCTTGCGCGTGGTACCGAAAAACAAGCCAACCACCGTCCTGCGCTGGCCGACCTGCGTGAATCGGGTTCTATCGAGCAGGATGCTGATCAGGTGTTATTCCTGTATCGTGATGATTACTATAGAAATAACCAAGCCCCCGGTAGCCCGCCACCCGAAGCCGGCACATCCGAGGTGATCATTGCCAAAAACCGTCACGGCGAATTGGATACGGTCAAGCTGGCATGGTCTGGCGAATTCACCCAGTTCTCTAGTTTGGATATTCATCATAGCGATGGCTGATCAGTTTCAAAACAAGGTACGCCAGACCATGGCAATGCATGCTATGTGTAACACCGGCGATCGGGTGCTGGTGGCCTTGTCCGGCGGTGCCGATTCGGTAGCACTGTTACATGTACTGCTATCGTTGCAAGAAGAATTACAGCTTGGGGATATCGTTGCTGCTCATCTCCATCATGGCTTGCGTGGGGAAGAGGCGGATAGCGATCTCGCCTTTGTGCAAGCGCTCTGCCAAAAGTGGCAGGTGCCGCTGGTGTTTGCTTGTGAGGATGTGGCGGCTTTTGCCGCTGAACATCATCTCGGCATAGAGGAAGCAGGCCGACAAGTGCGTTACGCTTTCCTGCAAGAGAAGGCGAGCGGCGCTTTGATCGCTACCGCACATACCGCCACCGATAATGTGGAAACGGTATTGTTGCACCTGACAAGAGGATGCGGCCTTACAGGGCTCACTGGCATTGCCCCTTGCCGTGACAATATCATCCGTCCACTGATTGACTGCAGTAGGGAAGAAGTCGAGGCCTATTGCTACACGCATGCGCTGGCATTTGTTACGGATAGCACCAACAGCGATGTGCGCTACGCGCGTAATCGCATTCGCCACGAGGTGTTGCCTGCTTTGCGTGTGCTTAACCCTTCGCTGGAAAAGGCGGCAACACGGTTGGCCCATCTGTGTACACAGGACAATGCCTATCTGCATATGCTTGCCGTGCAGGCGTTTGAAAACTTAAAAACAGACAGATATGGGCGTTATCTTCTGTCGGATATGCGCGCTGTGCCGTCGGCATTACGCGGCCGTGTTTGGCAAAAGATGCTTGCTGAAATTACGCTGTCTTACGACGATATTGCGCGTTTGGAGCAGGCACTTGATGTAAAAGACAGTGTTTGCTTGCAAGATGGTTATGTGGTTGTGGTTTCTCGACAGGGGATTCAAGTGATCTCATCCTCTGCGCCGATAAAACAGACGCCTCAGACACTTTCCGATGAAGGATTCTATTCTTTTGCGGGAAATACGTATATTTATCGGCATTTCTCGGCTGAGGAGTATAAAAAAATACAGAATGTTCACAAAAATGTCTTACTTTATGCATGGGATTGTGATAGAATAAACGGGTCGTTGCAGTTGACTGTACGTCAGGATGCTGATTGTATCCGGCTTCCTTTCCGTAAGTGTAGTAAGACGCTGAAAAAATTGTATAATGAGCAACACCTTCCAGCTTCCATGCGAGATGCTGTGCCCGTGTTGCGCGATGAAGAAGGAGTTGTTTTGCTCGCAGGTATCACTTGTGATGAACGCGTGAGAATAATAGAAAAAACGAAAACGGTGGGTGTCTTTGCGCCTGCTGACGTTATGGAAAGGATGTAAAAATGAACGGTATACATGAGCATATACTGGAAATCCTGTATAGTGAAGAAGAATTAGCCGCCATGTGCAAACGCATTGCCGGGGAAATTGAGCGCGATTACGCCGGAAAAGAAGTGCTGCTAATTGCGGTGCTCAAAGGCTCATTCGTATTTATGGCAGATTTGGTTCGTCAACTGAATATTCCTTGCTCTGTGGAGTTTATGGCTGTATCCAGCTATGGTAACGGTACCTCGACGTCGGGTGAGGTTTGCGTGAAAAAGGATTTGGATTGCCAGATCGCAGGACGTGATGTGATCATCGTTGAGGATATTTTGGATTCCGGTGTTACGCTGAGCTATCTTAAGAAACTGCTCTCTGCACGCGGCCCTGCTTCTATCCGTATCGCTACGTTGCTGGACAAACCCGAGCGCCGCAAGACGGATATCTATGCCGACTATGTTGGTACCATTATCCCCAATAAGTTTATTGTTGGCTATGGTTTGGACTATGCGGAACAATACCGCAACCTACCTTACATCGGTGTGCTCAAACCCGAGTATTATAGCTAATAACAGCGAAGTCTGTTTATGTTAGGAGTTGAATGATTTGGAACCGCAAAACAGTCCCAACAAAACGGTACGCAATGTCGTGCTGTTTTTGCTTGTCCCTGTCATTGTGATCTTGCTGTTCTCCTTTATGTGGGGCGGCGATGTGTTTTCGACAGATGATGAGCGCCCCTATTCAGACTATTATCTTCTTTTTAAAGATGATAAGGTCGAAAGTTGTCATCTTGACCTGGGCACAGGAAAAGTGCAGATTTTGCTCAAAGAGCAGTTCCGCGAGGATGTCAACAAGGACGGCAAGTCTGACGCCAATGATATCATTGTTTATACCGTTCCCGATGTGAACCTTTTCTTAACAGATATTGATCCATATCGTGTGGCAAACAGCATTGATTTTGAGGTTGAACCTGCCAGCAACTTTATGTCTGTTATCATCAGCTTGTTGCCTGCATTGTTGATGGTTGGCCTTTTGATCTTTGGCTGGACGATGATGCGTCGTTCCATCAATTCGATGGGTGGCGGCGCGATGAATTTTGGCAAAGCACGTGTCAAACAGCAGGCCGATGATAAGCGCAAGACCACCTTTGCGGATGTGGCTGGTGCTGACGAGGAAAAAGAGGAGCTCGCGGAGATCGTAGAGTTCCTTAAATCCCCCAAAAAGTATAAAGAACTGGGCGCGCGCGTGCCCAAGGGCGTTTTGCTGGTGGGCCCTCCGGGTACTGGTAAAACCTTGCTCGCCCGTGCTGTTGCAGGCGAGGCAGGCGTACCGTTCTTCTCCATTTCGGGTTCTGATTTTGTGGAAATGTACGTCGGCGTGGGTGCAACCCGTGTGCGCGATATGTTTGAGCAAGCTAAGAAGAATGCCCCGTGTATTACCTTTATTGATGAAATCGATGCGGTGGGCAGACA
>JAZSHG010000233.1:0-2635 GCA_045533135.1 Acutalibacteraceae bacterium | reverse complement strand
CGCAGAAACGGAAAAAGCCCAAATTGGACATCACCGTCACCACAGCGGTATCCTTTTCCAGCGCGCCTTGCCGTTGCATATAGGTTGCGAGCGCCGCAATAATGCGGTCGCCGTCGACCATATTGCCCTGCTCATCCACCATCAGACAGCGATCGGCGTCGCCGTCAAAAGCGATACCTGCAAACACCTTGTGTGTTTTCACATAATCGGTAAGCGCCGCCATATGTGTCGAGCCGCAGTTATCGTTAATATTGACGCCATCGGGGGTATCCGACAGCATCTCGCACTCCGCTCCCAAAGAGCTAAACAGCTTTTTCGCTGTTACAGCCGCCGAGCCATTGGCGCAGTCGATTGCCAAACGCATACCGCTAAGGCTTCCGTCAACGCAAGAGAGCAGATGGCGGATATACTCCTCCTCACTGCGCTTGGCGTAGGTCACGCGGCCAACAGCCGCTCCCACAGGCGCAGGATAAGACTTGGCGCCGTCTAAAATGATCGCCTCCATCTCCTCCTCCAAAGCATCGGGGAGTTTGAAGCCATCACCGTTAAACAGCTTGATGCCGTTATATTCACAAGGGTTGTGGGATGCCGAAATCATCACACCGGCATCCGCACCATACTTTTTCACCAAATAGGCTACCGCCGGCGTAGGCAGTACGCCGAGCAAGGTCACATCCGCCCCCACAGAGCAAAGTCCTGCGGCAAGTGCCGCTTCCAGCATATCCGAGGATGCACGGGTGTCTTTTCCGATAATCACACGGGGGCGCCGCTCACCGTCGGTGAGCACCATGGCCGCCGCGCGACCGATCGCCATTGCCAGTTCACAGGTCAGTTCCGTATTGGCAACGCCTCTTGCGCCGTCTGTTCCAAACAATCTACCCATAGGCACGCCCTTTCTGTTGTTGGTTTTGAGAATTATTCGAAAGTGATTTGTGTCGGTGCGGTCGTTTGTCCTGTCATCGGTATACCCAAATGGTCGTATGCCGCCGGAAGCACCACACGACCGCGCGGCGTACGGGACAGGAAGCCGATCTGCATCAGATACGGTTCATAGACGTCCTCAATGGTCACCGCTTCCTCGCCGATGACCGCCGCCAGCGTATCCAAGCCCACAGGGCCGCCGTTGTAATGCTTGATCATCGCTTTCAGCATACGGCGGTCGACCATATCCAGACCCAGTTCATCGATCTCCATACGGTCAAGCGCCTGACAGGCAGTTTTTTTATCGATCAGATCGCCGTTCATCACCTGTGCGAAGTCGCGCACGCGTTTGAGCAGGCGGTTGGCAATACGCGGCGTGCCACGGCTACGTGAGGCAATTTCCCGCGCACCGTCGGGATCACAAGTGATGCCCAAAATATGGGCACTGCGCGTGACGATGCGGCCCAGCTCCTCAGGCGTATACAGCTCCAAACGCGCGATTACGCCAAAACGGTCACGCAATGGCGCAGTCAGCTGACCTGCACGTGTGGTAGCGCCCACCAACGTAAATTTTGGCAGTGGCAGGTGAATGGATGCCGCGCCCTGTCCCTTTCCGTTGATAATATCATTGGCAAAATCCTCCATCGCAGGGTAGAGGATCCCCTCCACTGTGCGAGGCAAACGGTGGTTCTCGTCGATAATCAGCACATCGCCCGGTTCCAGATTGGTAAGCAAAGCCGCCAGATCGCCGGGGCGCTCCAGCGCAGGGCCAGATGTAATGCGGATGTTGACCCCCAACTCGTTGGCGATAATGGCCGACAGGGTCGTTTTGCCCAAGCCGGGAGGGCCATAGAGCAACACGTGATCAAGGGCCTCACCGCGCTGTTTGGCGGCGCTGATGTATACCGACAGATTTTCTTTCACCTTTTCCTGGCCGATATAATCCTCCAGGGTACGGGGGCGCAAGGGGTTATCGCCTTCGTCTTCCGGAATATATTCCGTCGAAACGATACGGTTTTCGTAATCGGTTTCGAAATCCATGTCTTGCCCCTCCCTTATCGTTTATTTGCCAAGCTTTTGAGCGCCTGCCGTGTCAGTTCCTCCACCGACAGACTGCTATCCAAACGTCCCACAGCGGCAGATGCTTCACCGGCAGTAAAGCCCAGCATCGTAAGCGCGCTGACCGCCTGCGCGGCGTTGCCGGCGGCAGACACCACACCGACCTCGGGAATAGCCACGCCTGTATCACTTGTTGCGAGCGCGCTCACCTTATCTTTCATTTCCAGCACGATACGTTGTGCCAATTTGGGACCGACGCCACTTGCACGGGTAAGCGTCTTGAAATCGCCGCCTGCCACTGCGAGTGCGATGCGTTCGGGCGACAGCTCGGACAAAATCGCGATTGCCACCTTGGGGCCAACACCTGTGATGGCGGTAAGCTGCTTAAAGCAGTTGAGCTCGCCGCGATCGGCAAAGCCAAACAGCTCCAGCGCATCCTCGCGCACATTCAGGAAGGTAAACAGCATCGTTTCTTGCCCGATAGGCGGCAACTGACGCGCCGTATTCATCGTGATGTGGCAGGCAAAGCCCACGCCGCCGCACTCCACCACCGCCAAACGGGGATCTGCCGCCAATAGTGTTCCCTTTACGCTGTATAACATTACGTTTTCCCTCCCAATTGTGCGTTAACAACGCTTCTTTTAAGCGCTGTGCC
>JAZSHG010000131.1:0-6329 GCA_045533135.1 Acutalibacteraceae bacterium | reverse complement strand
GTGTCCCAACTCCAACATACCGTAGGTTTGCGCCAAGCGGCAACAATCGTTGCGGTTTGCCACCTGCGTCAACTCCGCTTTTACATCGAAGGCGAAAGACATAGACCTTCTCCTTTTAGTTTTTCTGAATATCCCGATGGTGTGTATGAGTCGGCACGTCAAGCGCGGCCATATGCTCCGCCAGTACTTGTGCGACCGTCACCGAACGATGTTTGCCACCTGTGCAACCGACAGCGATCACCAGGCGGCTCTTCCCCTCACTTTTATATAGGGGTACAAGATAGTCAAGCAGGGAATACAAGCGTTGCAAAAAGCCATCCATTTCCTTGCTACTCAGCACAAAATCACGCACTTCCTCATCCAGGCCTGTTTTATGCTTCAATTCCGGTATATAAAACGGATTGGGGAAACACCGTACGTCAAACACCAGGTCTGCTTCGGCAGGGTAACCATATTTAAAGCCAAAAGACATACACTCCACCCACATGCCCTCGGCGCTGTTCTCCAAAAACAGTTCGCTAATACGCTCTTTTAGCTGAGCAGTGGAGAAATGGGTGGTGTCTACAAGATAATCCGTACAGGCACGCAAGGGTTGTAACATCTCGCGTTCACGAGAGATAGCATCAAGTACAGTTTCACTTCCCTTGTGTGAAAGCGGATGCTGTCGACGCGTTTCTTTGTATCTGCGCGCAAGAACGGTATCGTCGCAATCCAAGAATAGCACCTTGCACTCGTTACCGTTCTCTTTTAGCTTTTGAATACTTTTCGGCAGTTCTGAAAACGATTCACCGCCACGAATATCTGCCACCAAAGCGACACGCGATAAACTTTCACTGGATTGCAGGCACAGTTCCGCAAAAGTGGGAAGCAGCTTGGGCGGCAGATTATCCACGCAGTAAAAACCGATATCCTCGAGCGCTTTTACCGCTTGCGATTTACCGGAACCCGACATACCGCTGACAATGACAAACATCACTCCACCTCCCCAACAAAACGCACTTCTCGTTCGAGCCGCACGCCAAATTGCTCAAAAACGCGGCGTGACACTTCATCGGACAGGGCCAAAATATCCTTACAGGTGGCTTTTCCGCGGTTAATGACAAAGCCTGCATGTTTTTCGCTGACTTGGGCATCCCCTACCGCAAAACCGCGCAGACCGCATTGATCGATCAATGCGCCTGCAAAATGCCCTTCAGGGCGCTTAAAAAAGCTACCTGCACTGGGAAATTCCAGGGGTTGTTTGTCACGGCGGCGCTGTTGAAAATCGTCCATGCGCGCACCGATATCTTCTTTATTATCGGGATGCAACTGAAAAACCGCTTGCAAAATGATCTCGCCCGTTTCCATAAAGCGGCTGTGACGATAGCCCAACGCCGCTTCTTTGGCAGACAGGGTATGCAGTTCTCCATTGCGGTCGACAACTGTCACTTCGCAAAGCACATCCACAACCTCGCCACCGTATGCGCCGGCGTTCATGTACACCGCGCCGCCGACCGTACCGGGGATACCGTACAGCGGTTCAATGCCGGAAAGGCCGTTATCGCGCGCCCATAGGCACAGTGCTTTGAGTTGCATACCAGCTTGGCAGATCACGCGATCATGCTCGCGAACAATCGCAGGCTCTTCTGCTTGCAGGCGTAACACAATGCCATTATATCCCCTATCGGAAACCAACAGGTTTGAGCCATTGCCCACCAACATATACGGCGTATTATCTTGCTTCCACCGTGCGATTAGCGGTGCAACCGCCTTTGTCGGTGCGGTTACCACATATGCCGCAGGGCCGCCCACACGAAAAGAAGTAAGTCTTGCGAGTGGCACATCTTGTTCAATTTTGCAGCCGTAGTTAACGGCCAATTCCTGCCAATTCACAAGGCATCCTCCTGACATAATTGCTTATAGCCCCAACGCCGCCGCGCCGATAATCCCGGCATCGTTACCCAAAGCCGCACGGCACAGACGTGTCTGTTTGGTCGAGTGACGGCTATACCGCTCAGCAACAATATACTTCTCCAGTGGGCGCAGAAGCGTCTCACCCTCGTTGCAAATACCGCCGCCGACACAGAGCACCTCCGGCTGGAATATGTTGACCATATTCACAAGGCCGCAGGCAATATAGCGAATATAATTCTCCACCACTTGCTGTCCGACAGGGTCGCCGGCGCGCATAGCATCAAATGCGGTACGACCGTTAACGCTCTCGAAAGTGGGGGCAATCTTCCACAAAAGGCTTTCGGGGTGCTTGGCCATGGCCGTGCGCGTTTGACGAATCAGCGCCGTTGCAGAGGCATAGGTTTCCCAACAGCCTCTGCGGCCACAAGTGCAGGCTTCACCATCGGTCACAATCACCGTGTGGCCCAGTTCCGTTCCTGCAAAGTTGCTACCACTATACACTTTACCGTCAATGATCACACCGCCACCGACGCCGGTGCCGAGCGTGATGCATACACAGCTTTTGGCACCTTGTGCCGCACCTGCCAGCACTTCGCCCAAAGCCGCCGCATTGGCATCATTTTCTACATATACTTCCTTGTCCAGCAATCCCGACAAGCGGTCACAAAGGGGAAAATTATGAAAATTCAAGTTGCAGCTATACTCTACAACGCCCGTTTCGCGGTTGCAGGTGCCGGGGCAACCGACGCCAACAGAGGCAATGTCCTCCATCGTCAGCCCTGCATCTTCCACCGCCTGCTTTGTCATGGCCGCCAGGTCAGCAAGGATCTCATCCGCAGGGCGCGGCAGTGCTGTTTTGCACTGAGCCTTGGCCAAAAGCTGATGTTTATCATCCACGACACCGGCCACAATGTTGGTGCCGCCCAAATCAATACCGATACGATACATGCGTGTCCTCTCCTTTATCAAAACCGTTGCCACTCGTTATCCGCACCTGTGGGGGTGGGCAGATCGTCCAGCATTCCCAGGTTGCGCATCAATTCCTGTGCCGCGTTGTAGCCCATCTTTTTCTGGCGGTTATTCATCGCCGCCACCTCGATGATAATGGCCAGGTTACGACCGGGTTTGACAGGAATGGTCAACTGCGGCAACTTGATCCCTAAAAGATCCATCGTTTCGCTTTCCAAACCCATGCGGTCATAGACTTTTTCGTTATCCCACGGTTCCATCTGAATGACCAAGTCGATCTTTTCGGTCACTTTAACGGCGCCCATACCAAAAATGCGGCGCGCATTGACAATGCCAATACCGCGCAGTTCAATAAAGTGGCGGATATTGTCGGGTGCAGAGCCGACCAGTGTCTTGGCAGATACACGGCGAACCTCCACCGCATCGTCAGCAATCAAACGATGGCCGCGCTTGACAAGCTCAATGGCGGTTTCGCTTTTACCAACGCCGCTATCACCGACCAAGAGGATACCTTCGCCATACACCTCGATCAAAACGCCGTGGCGCGTGATACGCGGTGCCAGTTCAACGTTCAAAAAGGCAATCAACACCGCCAACAATCCGGAGGTGGAGTCCGCCGAACGCAAAAGTGTCACCTGATGCTTCTCACAGAGCTCCAGCAGTTCCGGCGGCACCGGCAAACTGCGCGTGAGAATAATGGCAGGCGGCTTGTGGGAGACCAGTTCCTCCAAGCGAGCATTGCGCACTTCCTCGGGAAGATCCTCAATAAAACCGCTCTCGCTTTTGCCGATAATCTGAATGCGATCACCGGAGAAATAATCAAAATAACCTGCCAGCGCCAGACCGGGGCGATTGACCTCACTGCTGGTCACCATCACTGTTTCGGGATCCTGCGGCGCATGTATAATCTCCAACATCGCCTCTTTAATGACCTTTGCCAGCGGTACAGAGAAATTTCTGGTCAACTAGACCACCCACCTTTTTCATACTTTCCTTTATGTTTGCATACATCAGTATATGCCTATTCAATTTATTATACCGCATTTCGGCACAATATGAAACCCCTTGCGACAGGTTTTTTGAAAAAAGTTTTGCGATTTCTTTTGTATAGGTTGCAAAAAAGCCTGTCCGCAAGGGACAGGCTCTCACTTTATTTTTTGAGTTCGGGAACCAGATCGCAGTAGTAAGGGTACAAACCAATCTTGTCGGGTGTATGCTCGGGCAACTGCCAAAAATCGTATCCAGGATACACGTTACCCTCGATAATGGCAGGGCCATCGGGCGTCACACATACATCCCAGCCGACGTAACGAATAGCCGCCACTTCCATTGCGGCCTTTTTCGCCAACTCCACCGCTTCCTTTACATACGGCAACTGGAAGCCTTCCAGCTTTACACCTGTATAGGGGTGCTCATCATAGTTGATGAGCGCAGACGTATGCGCACAGCCGGCAATTTTGCCCGTTTCTTGATCAATGGGGCAGCACAGACCGCTATTCTCCATATTGTCCACAAACTTGCCCTCGTTGCCGCTTTTGGAAACAGCATAGGCACAGTGTGCCTCGCCGTTTGCAACCAAAGTCACAATGCGGTAGGAGTTGATCGCCAACGGATAAAGCGTGTTAAGATCCGGATGTTGACGCAGTTCCTGTTCAATAACGCCGAAGTTATGGACAGGGTCAGTCACATAGGCATACATCTCATCCAGGTCGGCGTAGTCGGCTTTTTTCAGGCGCTGGATCCCCTTACCGCTCTCCCCTACGTTGGGTTTGGCGAAGATGACCTCTTTATCTGCCATAAAGGCTTCAAAAGCCGCCTTGTCCATCTCAGCGACGTCCAAAAAGGCTCTGCCGAGGTAGGAAGTAAAGCGCTTGTTAAACAAATTCTTGTGGGTGAAGGTTGCTTCTTCGGCAGGATCGTTCACCAGTTGGATCAAGCGCTTGTTGCGCACACGCGTCATGTAGGTATCACGCTGTTTGGCGTTCATCGCCCAAAAACCAAAGATGAGATAGTCGTGATAGCCTGCGCCATAACGCACAGCGCAAACCAACATATCAAAGAAGGTGTAGATGCGATTCTGTCCGCTTTTTTCCTTCACGCGACCGATCACTTGGTGCAGGCGCTTGAAGCTGGAGCCTGCCAGAATACGAAAAATATAGCGAAGCTTGCTCACGCGCGCCCTCCTTACAGTATCTGCTCGATAGACTTCTTGAGAATTTGCAAACCTTTAAGCAGTTGCTCTTCTTCAATAACCAGCGGCGGCATCAATTTGAGCACGTTGTTATCACGTCCCACGCGCTCTGCAATCAAGCCGTTGGCAAAACAAGCGGCAACCAATTTTTTGGTCATATCCCCTTCAAAGGCAGAGAAATCCACGCCCCAGATAAGGCCAATGCCGCGATAGGATAGGCGGCTGTCAAGCGGACAGATTTCCTCCTTGAGGAACTTTTCAACAATCTGTGCCTTGCGTGCGACCTGCTCCTCGACCTTTTCGTTGAGCATCAGCTCCATACCTGCTTTGGCGGCGACCAGCGAAAGCTGGTTGCCACGGAAGGTGCCGTTGTGCTCACCGGGAGTCCAAATATCCAGCTCGGGGCGCAAAAGCACCAAGGCGATAGGCATACCGCAACCACCGATAGACTTGGAAACGGTCACGATATCGGGCACGATACCTGCACGTTCAAAGGAGAAGAAGTTACCGCTACGGCAGCAACCGGCTTGAATGTCATCAGCAATCAGCAGAATATCATGGCGGTCACACAGGTCGCGCAGACGGCGCAGCCATTCCACATCCAAAGGATAGATACCGCCGTCGGACTGCACAGGCTCAATAATAATGGCCGCAGGCTTCTCAACGCCCGAGTGATCGTCGGTGATAAGGCGCTCCATATAGGCAATCGTATCCAGTTCAGGGAACATATAGGGGGCCGGCACGTGGGTCACGTTAGGCAGGCATTGACCTGCACCGTCACGTGAGCTACGATCGGTAGTGAGCGCCAGCGAACCGAGCGTCATACCGTGGAAAGCACCCATCAACGCAAACACGTTTTCACGCTTTTTCACCTTGCGCGCCAGTTTCAGCGCCGCCTCAACTGCGTTGGTGCCTGTGGGGCCCACAAACTGCACCTTATAGTCAAAGCCACGCGGACGCAGTACATTTTCTTGGAAGAAGTCCAAAAACTCACGTTTGGTAGCGGTGAACATATCCATCGAATGCAAAATGCCGTCGCTTTGGATATACGCGACCAGCTTTTGCATAATGTGGTCGGGATTGTGACCGAAGTTGAGTGCGCCGGCACCGGCAAAGAAGTCGATATACTCCTTGCCATCCTCGTCCACCATCACTGCACCCTTCGCTTTGGTGAACACCGTCGGAAAGCTACGGCAATAGGAGCGCACGTTGGATTCATAGTTTTCAAATGCCATGGTATTCATAGGCAAAACTTCCTTCAGTACAAATTTTTACA
>JAZSHG010000073.1:0-2813 GCA_045533135.1 Acutalibacteraceae bacterium | reverse complement strand
CACGGGCGCTATCGCGGTGTTCAAGATTCTTTCTGAGAGCGGTATTGCCGCCGGTGTGCGCCGTATTGAAGCGCTGACGGGTGACGGTGTGTTGTCCTACTACAAGGAGCTGGAAGCACGTCTTGACAGCATCGCGGTGCTGCTCAAGTCCAAAACACCTGAGATTGAGGATAAGATTTCCCACCTTACTGCGCAGATCAAGACGCTCGAAAGTGAAAACGAAGCACTCAAATCCAAAATGGCGCGCCAGTCCTTGGGCGATGTACTGTCTCGTACTGTTGAGGTCAAGGGCGTGCCTGTGCTGGCGGCGGTTGTCGACGGCTTGGATGCCGGAGGCCTTCGCGAGTTTGGCGATACGCTGAAAGATAAGCAAGAGGGTATTATTGTGCTGGCTTCTCAAAAAGACGGCAAGGTAAGCCTGCTTGCCCTTGTAGCACCTGCGGCGCAAAAACGTGGCGCACATGCAGGACAAATCGTCAAAGAGGTTGCCCAGCTTTGCGGCGGTAATGGCGGCGGCAAGCCGGATGCGGCTATGGCCGGTGCGAAGGATGCGTCGAAGCTTAATGATGCGATCGCGGCTGTGGTTGGCATTGTGGAACAAAAATTGGCATAAAGGAGTGCTCTTTATGGATTGCTTGTTTTGTAAGATCGTGGCAGGGGAGATCCCCAGCACGAAGGTCTATGAAGATGACCGCATTTTGGCGTTTCGGGACATCAACCCACAAGCGCCTACCCATATTCTGGTGATCCCGAAAATGCATATCGGCGGTGCGGACGAAGTGACGGCGGATAATGCCGCTGTGGTGGCACATATCTTTGCCACCGTTCCGCAAATCGCCAAGGCGGAGGGCCTTACCGACTACCGTGTGCTGACCAACAATGGCGCTGACGCAGGACAAACGGTACGCCATCTGCATTTCCATATTTTGGGCGGCCGCGTGTTGGGGGCTATGGGTTAAGATGACGTTTGTGATCGTAGATCTGGAATGGAATGGCGCGTGGTCAAAAGCTGCGCACGGCTATTTCAACGAGATCATCGAGATCGGCGCCGTGAAATTGGGCGCCGATCTGACCGAACAGGGACGGTTTCATGCTGTCATTCGCCCGCAGGTGAGCAAAAAGCTTTCATCCATCGTTACCGACTTGACCAATATCACCGACGAGGAATTGGCAAGCGGAACGTCTTTTCACAAGGCCATGGCGGCACTGCATCGTTTTGTCGGTGACCGTGATGCGGCGTTGGTCACGTGGAGTAACACCGACCTGTTGGTGCTGATGGAGGATTGCCGCTTTTTCTATAAGGATGAGCGATTGCCGTTTTTCACGCACTACGCCGACTTGCAGGCATTTTGTCAACAGAAGTTGCACATCGATGCGGCACATCAGCCGAGTCTTTCCAGCATTTGCGAGCAGCTGGGCATCAGCGAGGAGGGCTTTTCGCTCCACCGCGCACCTGATGACGCTTGCCTGACGGCCCAGGTGTTTTGCCATTTGTATAGCCAAGAGGCGTTTGCACCCTATCTGCGAAAGTTGGATCGAGATTTTTATGCGCGCCTGCGCTTTAAGCCAACGCCTATTTCCGATCCGAAAAGCACACTCATTCCCAAGGATGCATGGAAATTCGATTGCCCCGACTGTGCGCAACCGTTGCGCACTTCACGCAAATGGTTTTATCGTGGGCGCGCGTTTTGCGCGGATATGACTTGCGCACGTTGTAAAAAAGTGTTTTCTGCCAGGGTGCAGGGACGCGTTTTGTATGACGGGCCTGAAATCCGCCGCAAACTGATTGAAAAAGTCCCCAAAGAACCAACCCCTGCAGAGGAAAATTGATCAAATACAGGTAAACGCTATGCGCTTACCTGTATTTTTTTATCTCTTTCAAGGAAAACTACCGAAAAAGGGGGCGGCATTATGGTGTCACAAACCGACAAAACAGGCTTAGCGGCGGCACAAAATCGCGCTACGCCGCTGTCATTGCGTTTGCGTATTTGGCGTAGCGAGGGCTACACGACGGTACTGTCCGATGTGGGCTGTGGCGCTGCTTTTGCAGGCGGCAGACGCCTTTACGGTGATACTACGGATGTTTTGCGCCATCCTGACGGTGTTAGGGTGTGGATTAAAGAAACGGGCAAACCGCGTCTGTACATCACGGCGATGCCACAATATGCCCAATCGGAGCGCCGCTACATGCAAGGTGAACAGTGGTGCCGCTTGCGTGATAAAGGCGCTTCGTTTTTTGTTTGCACCGACGGATGGGAATGGGAGATGCATGTGGTGACAGAAAATGGGGGAGAGCGGCGGCGATTTCGCTTGTGTAACCGCCGCCCCTATCCGCGAGAAGTGTACCTTTGTTGTGCCGTCACCCCTGCATTTACTGGAAAAGATACGCGTGATGAACAGGGGGTGTGCCGTGCGGATAACCACGGCTTTTTGCGTCTGTCTGCGGATGAGGCGGCAGACGGGCTAAAAGCCACCGGTGGCGCACGTTTGCGCCTTTGCTGGCCGATTTTGCTGTCTGCAAACGGCGTGTGGGAGGGCGGCTGTACCATTACCGCCACAGCCACAGCACCGCCACCGATGCCTTCGGAGGCAACATTGCCGACAGAAGCAGATGTGCTGTGCAGTCGTCTGTATGGACGGCGCACAGGCGGCGCCTTTGTGCAGGCGGCTCAAGTTTGCGGCCCATTGCCGACGCCATTGCAACCCGATAAACCTTTTGCGCGTTTGGCAGTGCACACGGCCGATGACCTTCCGCGCCTGCGTGCGTGGTTACAGCGCCTGTCACGATGGCAACAGGAGGGGATTCCCACCGC
>JAZSHG010000221.1:0-20455 GCA_045533135.1 Acutalibacteraceae bacterium | reverse complement strand
TTTCGGTACGTTTTATTCGCGATGGACGTGAAGAATTGCTGACACCGGGAAATGGTGACTTGAAAAACACTATTTTCGCTGTAATGGGAAAGGACTTTACAGAAGGGTTGCTGCCTGTGGACTACGTTTTGGGCGGCGTTTCTGTAAACGGCTACATTTGCAAGCCTACTTACAGCCGCGCAAATCGCACGATGCAACATTTTTACATCAATGGCCGCTATGTTCACACAAAAACGGCGGTTGTGGCGCTGGAGCAGGCCTATAAGGGCAGTATCATGGTGGGACGCTTTCCTACCTGCGTATTGATGATTACCCTTCCCTCGGAAACGGTTGATGCCAACGTGCATCCTGCCAAAATGGAAGTGCGATTTGTGCAGGAAAAACCTGTGTTTGACGCGGTGTATTATGCCGTGAAAAGTGCATTACAGGCAGGAAATCGCCTGCCAAATGCGCCTGTCAAGTCTATTGAAAAACCTCAGGCTGTTGAAAAGCCTAAAACAGCAGGCGAGCAGCTGTATTTTCGTGAAACACCCCCTGCAGCTGTACCGAGTAAACCGTTGCAACCTACTGCTTTTGGACGCAAGGATGATATTCCTGTCAGCGTTCCTGTGATTTCGGCGTTTACAAAGAAACCGCTCATCGATGATGAAGAGGCTGTTTTTGTTGCACCGCAGTTGGTTTTGCACGATGATGCCGATAAACCGGCCGAAGGGTTGCGTATGGCTGTAAAAACGCAAGTTGCAGTGCCTACAGAGGCGGTGGAAACTGTTGAGATGTCCACCTCCGATGTGGTGATTTCCACTCAACAGGAAGAAACACCGGTGCGCTTGGTTGGAGAAGTTTTCAACACGTATATCCTTGCCGAACAAGGGGACACGCTGTATTGCATTGACAAGCATGCGGCACACGAGCGTATCATATACAATCAACTGATGCAAAACTGTGAACCGCAGGTGCAAATGTTATTAGCCCCTGTACCGGTGTTATTACAAAAAGATGAGTTTTCTGCATTGGTCAACGCTCAGCAGGATCTGATGACGGCAGGATTTGAAATTGAAGATTTTGGCGATAACACGTTGCTTGTGCGCACAGTTCCTATGCTTTTAACAGGCTGTGATATTGCCGCAACATTGCAAGAAATTGCCGGTGGATTTTTAAGCGGTAAGCAGGAGATTACGACCACTAAACAGGAGTGGATCTACCATTCTACCGCGTGCCGTGCGGCTGTTAAAGCAGGAGATCGCAGTACACCTGCGGAGCTTTTGGAGATTGTCAATCGTGTTTTAAGTGATGAGGCGGTGCGTTTCTGTCCGCACGGTCGCCCTGTATGTTTTACTTGGTCAAAGACAGATCTCGAAAAACAATTCGGACGGATTTGATATGAAAAAAATCTTTTTGCCTGTGATCGCCGGCCCGACAGCATCAGGTAAAACGGCGTTGTCTATTCGCTTGGCACAACATATGAACGGCGAAATCGTTTCGGCTGATTCTATGCAGGTATATGACGGCTTGCACATAGGCACAGCACGTCCATTGGCAGATGAACAGCAAGGTGTTCCGCATCATTTAATGGGCTTTTTGCCGTTATCACATGCATTTAGCGTGGCAGAATACTGCGAATTGGCCCATAAGACCATTGCCGATATTGTGTCCAGAGGACGTATGCCAATTTTGTGTGGCGGAACCGGGCTCTATATTCAGGCAGTGACAGAGAATCTGTCGTTTTCGCAAGAGAATCGAGAGGATCGAAGCTTGCGTGAAGAATTACAAAAACGCGCAGAAGCAGAGGGTGGACAAGCACTGTTGGATGAGTTGTCCGCCGTCGATCCCGAAACTGCCGCAAGGTTGCACCCCCATGACACGGGGCGCATTATACGCGCGCTTGAACTTTATGCAGTGACTGGACGCACGATGTCAGAGCAAAACGCACTTTCAAGGCAAGAAGAATCGCCATACAAGGTGAAAATGATTGTACTTGACGTGCGCGACCGTGACTTTTTGTATGACTGCATCAACCGTCGCGTGGATATGATGCTTGATGAGGGGCTTATAGCAGAGGCTGCAGAGATCCTGTGCTCGCCGTATGCGCCGACGGCGATGCAGGCGATTGGCTATAAAGAGTTGCGCCCCTTTGTTGATGGGCAAATATCCCTTTCGCAGGCTGTTGAGAATTTAAAACAAGGTACGCGCAGATATGCCAAACGGCAGCTTTCGTGGTTTCGGCGTATCCCCGAAGCAACACATTTGTATATAGACGACTACGCCGATTCGCAACAGCTGTTTTTGGCGGCAAAATCGGTGATTTTAGATTAATTTTTGGAGGTGGTAAGTTTTGGATGCCTTTATGAGACGATTGATCACAGTCATATTTGCTCTTGTTTTGTGTGTGTATGTTGGCTACCAAATTTATCAAACCACCTACACAGATGTTGAAGTAACAAATGCGGTTAGCCATACGGTATATGACACCATTGAAGCTGAGGCTTTCATTGTGCGCGATGAAACGGTCATCCACGCCAATTCCGGTGGATACGTCTACTATACGCTGGAAAATGGAGACCGCATTTCCAAAAACGGTAAAATAGCGCAGGTTTATTCGGACGAATTTGATGCGCTGACACACCAAAAAATAGAACAGCTTAACGATCAAATTGAAACCTTGCAGGCTATAGAGGCGCAAGGTATGTACGATCGTACCAATTTAGATGTGATCAATGATCAGCTGGCTGCTGAGATCAAGTCGCTGATTTTATCGACACACAAGCGCAACTATGAAGGGCTGGAAAATAAGCGTTTTGATCTATTTCAACTGCTTTGTAAGCGTCAACTGACCACAGGAAAGATGACTTCGCTTGCAGATTCAATAGCGGCATTAAAAGCAAAGCGCCAAGAGCTGATGGCAACCTCGACAGGCGCTGTGGCTACCATTAAATCTCCGGTTGCCGGCTACTTTATCAGTAAAACGGATGGATTAGAGCAAATCGTTTCTTATGACAATGTGCTCTCAGCCACCCCAAAAGAGGTTGAACAGGCATTAAAAACGCCCTCTAATGAATCTGCTTATACCGATTCTGTTGGAAAGGTTGCCGGAGACTATCAATGGTATCTTTTGTGTTTGCTTGACCGTGAAGAGACTGCCGGCATTGGCGTTGGCAAAAAAATGTCAGTGAAATTACCTTTCGTTTCCACAGAACCCATCCCGGTCACTGTTGTGGCAGTCAATAAGGATAGGGATGGTAGAGCTGCCGTAGTGTTGCAATGTGTGAATATGTCAAAAGAGTTGTCGGATATTCGACACGAGTCTTTGCAGATACACTTACATTCTTATACCGGACTTTATGTGCAGGATTCAGCCTTACAGTTCAATGAGAAGAATGAGCCGGGCGTTTTTGTGCGCATAGGCAACACTTGCGTGTTCCGCCGTGTTGAGGTGCTGTATCACAGCGAGAGTGGTAAATATTCGCTGTGTGCCCAAAAAGATGAAAGCGGTTATTTGAAACTTTATGATGATATTATCACCAAGGGAAAGGGGCTGTATGATGGAAAGATCATTCGATGAACGCGCGCGATCTGTTCTTAATAATTTGCAGATGATTCGCACGCGCATCAATGAAGCGTGCACACTTTGCGGTCGTTCTCCCGATGACATCACGCTGATGGCAGTAACAAAGACTGTTCCTGCAGAGGTAATACAGGTAGCTCTTGATGCCGGTGTTACCGTTATGGGTGAAAATCGTGTGCAGGAGTTTTTGAGTAAGCGTGATGCGCTGCAACTTGAGAATACGGATGTGCATCTTATCGGCCATTTACAGACAAACAAGGTTAAACAGATCGTCGGAAAGGTCTCGACTATCCAGTCGGTCGACAGTCTCCGTTTGGCAGAAAAAATTGCCGAAGAGTCATGTAAACAAGGCATTATCACCAATGTTTTAGTGGAAGTAAATGTCGGTAACGAGTTGTCGAAATCTGGTGTTTCTTTTCAAGAGGCGGAGCCGCTATTGAGACAAATGGCATCTCTTTCGGGAATTCGCGTGAGTGGCCTGATGTGCATACCGCCGATCGTTCACACAAGTGAAGAAAAAATGCAGAATTTTTCACTTATGCGCCAATTGTTTATTGACATTAGAGCCAAAAACATAGATAATATATATATGGATATTCTGTCAATGGGAATGTCTGAAGACTACTATGAGGCTATTCTGAATGGTGCTACTTTGATCCGTGTTGGATCTGCACTTTTCGGACACCGAACATAAAAGGAGGATTTTATCATGGGTCTTAAAGATTGGATGTCCCGCGTAATGGGTTCCGAGGAGGATGACGAGGAAAGAGAGCTGGAAAACGAAAACGAAACCATCGATTTCGTTTCCAAGTCTAACCGCGAAAACGAGAGTGCGGCTCCCAATTCCAAAAAAGGCAATAAGGTTGTCAACATTCATGCAACCGCTCAGCTGCAGGTGGTTCTGGTGAAACCCGAACGCTTTGAAGATGCCAGCACTGTGGCGGATCATCTCAATGCTAAGCGCACGGTTGTGCTCAACCTGGAATCTGCCAACAAGGACGTTGCCCGTCGCATTTTGGACTTCCTGAGCGGTGTTGCATATGCCAACGATGGTCAGATCAAGAAGGTCGCCAACTGCACCTTCATTATCACCCCCTACAACGTGGGTATTATGGGTGACCTTTTGGATGAGCTGGAGAATAATGGGCTCTATTTCTGATAATGCACAAGCAGACCGACTGCTGACAGCAAGATTGGATGATCTCATACGCCTCAGCGACAAATACGCCTATCCG
Organism: Acutalibacteraceae bacterium; assembly: GCA_045533135.1. Taxonomy (GTDB): domain Bacteria; phylum Bacillota; class Clostridia; order Oscillospirales; family Acutalibacteraceae; genus HGM12789. The sequence goes on along the minus strand of JAZSHG010000221.1, from coordinate 15,658 downwards.
CGCTTTATGGGCTTTTTGGATGAGCGTGAGCGTGCAGTTTCTGAGGCCTATCTCAAGAGACAAGGCGTAGTGTTCCGTTCGTATGGAGGACACGAGGATGCCGAACGGGTGTTTATTGGGGTATTTCCTGAATATTTTTCTGATGATGACACGGTATTTCCCATAACGCGGATGGCCTTTACTTTTAGGAAAGAGGTGCAACTAACACATCGCGATGTGTTAGGAACACTACTCTCGGCAGGCGTTAAACGCGAGAAGGTAGGGGACATCCTTTGCGGTGATGGGTTGGCTGTTGTGATGGTCGATGAGGAAATCGTTCCGTTTCTCTCTCAGCAGATCACGCGAATTCGTGGTGAAGGCGTCAGCTGTGTCGCGGATTATAATGGTGAGTTGCCTGTTTTTCACAGGTTTTCTCCGATAAAAGGCACCGTCAGTGCACCGCGGCTTGATGCTGTTCTTAAGGTGCTGATTGGCACTTCTCGTGAGACTGCCGCAGAGCATATTCGTGTTGGTAGAGTGTCACTTAATCACACATTATGCACGTCAGTATCTCATACTGTAAATGCAGGAGATGTGGTATCTGTGCGTGGTCGCGGACGTTATCGCGTGGAACAAATCGGTGCTCAAACCCAAAAAGGACGGCTTTGGCTTTTTGCCGTTCACTATATTTAATAAACGGAGTGTACAAAAGAATGGAATTGTTGACTGCCAAACAGATTCGTGAGATTACTTTTGAACCCGCGAAACGCGGTCATTATGATGACGATGATGTTGATGATTTCGTTGATCAGTGCGCTTATACTGTTGACACACTGCAAGCCAAGATCGATGAACTCAACAGCAAGCTGGAAGTGTTGGCTGACAAGCTGATGGAGTATCGTAATGAAGAGGACAGCATTCGGACTGCATTACTTAATGCACAACGCATGGGAGATTCAATCGTTCGAGAAGCTAAGCAAAAGTCGGAGCTGATGCTTGATGATGCTCGGATTAAAGCTGAGAAGATCCATGAAATTGCACGCAGAGAGATCAGTGACGAAGAGCTGGAATTACAACGCCTGCGTCAAGAGGTTTCTGCATTTAAAAACCAAATGCTGGATATGTATCGCAAGCATCTGTCGCTTATTGATCTGCTTCCTGAGGAAGAACCTGCTTCTGTTGAAGTGGAACCTGAAGCGGTTGCCGAGGAACAGGAGCCGGTTCTCACAGAAGAAGTGGCTCCTGTGGAGGAACCCGTTGTTGAGGAGACCGTTGCTGAGGAACCGGCTGCTGCAGAGCCTGCAGTAGAAGAGGCGGCCATTGAGGAAGCTAACGCAGTTGCTGACAATGTCCAAGAGCAGGAGGCGGAGGAATCTGCCGAAGAAGAAGAAGTACCTTTGCTGGATTCTCTTTGGAAACCGGAAGATGATCTCCTTCAGGAGGAGCAGAATCTGGGCGAGGAAGAAGTACCCGTCTCGCGTTTTGGCAATTTGAAGTTTGGTAAGGACTACGAGGTGAATGGTCCTTTCCGCCGTCGCAAATAATCTTTGAGAGGAAATTCCCGCTCGTAAAACGGGCGGGAATGTTGTTAGTATATGATAGTTTTAACGTATCTCTTAATTGCTTGTGCTTGTGTCGGATTTGATCAGCTGACCAAATACTGGGCAATACTTTATTTGAAAGATCAGCCTAATTTCCAAATATGGCCGGACGTCTTTGAATTTGAGTATTGTGAAAATACAGGCGCGGCATTTAGCCTTTTTAGAGATCATGTCTGGTTGCTTTCAGTTATTTCGATTGTTTTTTTGACTGCGATCACGGTTGCGGTTTTCCGCGTAAAACTTCCCAATATCCGTTGGGTGCGTGTTGCCGCATTGCTTATTGTTTCCGGTGGTGTTGGCAACCTTATTGATCGTTTGGCGCGCGGTTTTGTGGTCGATTTCATTTCTGTGGAACTGATCGACTTTCCTATATTTAATATAGCAGATTGTTTTGTCTGTATTGGTGCGATTGTTTTGCTGGTTTATGCGATATTTATTTACAAAGACCCAACAGAAACGAACGGTGTCAAGGCAAATAATGCGACTTCCATACAAGAGGAGCAGACAAATGACAACGACGAAGTTAACGATATTGCCGCAGATGGAGGGGCAGAGACTTGACAAATGTCTGTCGGATGCGTTGCAGTTAACCCGCTCTGCTGTACAAAATTTGCTGGATACGCAAATGGTGACGGTCGATGGGAAGGCTGTTTCTAAAAGCTATAAGGTGCATGCCGGTGAGGAAATTGTAGTGACTTTGCCGGATCCGGAGCCTTGTACTGTGGTGCCGGAGAATATCCCGTTGGATATCGTCTATGAAGATAACGATTTGCTGGTTGTCAACAAACCCAAAGGGATGGTCGTGCATCCTGCGGCCGGTAATCCCAATGGTACGCTTGTTAACGCATTACTCCACCATTGCCAAGGGTCTCTTTCCGGAATCAACGGCGTGTTGCGCCCCGGTATTGTACATCGTATTGACAAAGATACCAGTGGACTTTTAATAGTAGCCAAAAACGATATATCCCACCAAGGATTAGCTGAGCAGATAAAGGCGCATACCTTTACACGTATATATGAAGCTGTGGCGTGTGGACATTTTAAAGTATCACAGGGAACGGTGCATCAACCGATTGGTCGCCATCCAACCCAGCGAAAGAAAATGGCGGTGATTGCCGGCGGTCGTGACGCGGTAACACACTATACCGTGATTGAGGAATATCGAGGCTATTCTCACCTTAAGTTGCAACTCGAAACCGGTCGTACACATCAAATACGTGTACATATGTCGCACCTGGGCCACCCTTTAGCAGGTGATACGGTCTACGGCGCGGCGGCAGACAAGCGCTTGCAGGGCCAGTGCTTGCACGCACGCGTTATTGGATTTATTCACCCTGTGACAGGGGAGTATATGGAGTTTTCCAGTGATCTTCCCGAATACTTTCACACGTTTTTGTCTGCTCTAGCGGAATAATATGCAATTGTAAAGGTGGTAGACTTTACAAATGAACATTCAAGTCGGTGACACATTGATAATGAAAAAACCGCACCCATGTGGTGCAACTCAGATGCAGGTTTTGCGTATCGGCATGGATTTTCGTGTGCGGTGTGTGAAATGTGGACACGAAGTGATGGTTCCGCGTAGCAAGATTGAAAAAAACATTAAACAAGTCATAAGTGAGAACGCATAAAGGAGCGGTTTTGTGCTAAAACAGCTGGAGCAGGTTGAAAAACGCTATAAGGAAATTGAACAGCGCTTGTGTGACCCTTCTGTTTTGGCTGATGTGGAGCAATTTCGCCGCCTTTCCAAAGAGGGGGCTTCCTTAGAGCCGCTTGTATCATTGTGCAGGCGTTATCGCGATATATTGAATAGAATGCAAGAAGCAGAGATGTTGCTAAAATCCAAGGATAATGCGGAGCTTTGGGAGTTGGCTGAGCAAGAACTTTGCGATGCGCAGACTGAGCGTGATATTTGCGAAAAAGAGCTTAAGGCTGCGCTTGTACCGCAGGATCCTAATGATAATCGCAATGTCATTTTAGAGATTCGTGCAGGTGCAGGCGGCGAAGAGTCTGCGTTGTTTGCCGCCTCGCTATTTCGCATGTACTCTATGTATGCGGAAGCACAAGGACTTTCTTTTGAAGTGTTAAGTGTCAACGCAACGGAGCTAAAAGGCTATAAAGAAATTTGCGCTATGATATCCGGTCACCGTGCATATAGCCGTTTTAAATATGAAAGCGGTGTTCATCGTGTGCAACGCGTGCCCGAAACAGAATCAGGCGGTCGTATCCACACATCTACCGCCACGGTTGCGGTGTTGCCCGAAGCTGATGAGGTGGAGCTTGAAATAGCGCCATCCGATCTGCAAATCGACACATTTCGCGCCAGCGGTGCCGGCGGTCAACATATCAATAAGACAGAATCGGCAATTCGTATTACGCACATTCCGACTGGTATGGTCGTGGAGTGCCAGGACGAACGCAGTCAATTTAAGAATAAAGATAAAGCGATGCGTGTTTTGCGTTCGCGGCTCTTGGAAGCGGAGCAAGCCAAGCAACAACAGGCTATTTCTGCCGATCGCAAAGCACAGGTTGGTAGCGGTAACCGCAATGAGCGCATCCGCACCTATAATTTTCCGCAAGGACGCGTTACCGATCATCGCATTGGTTTGACACTATATCGTATAGATGCCATTATGAATGGTGATCTGACCGAAATTATTGAAGCATTAGCAACTGCAGATCGTGCGCAAAAACTGGGGGAGGGAGAAATCGAATGACGGATACGCGGTTTCTCTCCACCACAGATGATGAGCTCGATATGGCGGCAACGCTTTTAAAAGATGGTGAACTGGTGGGCATTCCTACAGAAACCGTCTATGGTTTGGCGGCAAATGCTTTGGACAACGAGGCGGTTTCTCGTATTTTTGTTGCTAAAGGACGTCCACAAGACAATCCGCTTATCGTGCATATTGCGGATATAGACGCTCTGCCGAAATTAGTTGCCTCTGTTCCTGCAAAAGCCAAACTGTTGGCGGATGCGTTTTGGCCGGGTCCTTTGACAATGATTTTTCCAAAGTCAACGCTGATACCGCCTGCTGTTTGTGCCGGCCTATCAACGGTTGCCATACGTATGCCTGCGCATCCAATTGCGCAGGAGCTCATACGTCGCAGTGGTTGCCCATTAGCGGCCCCGTCGGCTAACCGATCGGGCTCGCCGAGCCCAACCACCGCCAAACGCGTAATGGAAGATATGGATGGCCGCATTAGCGCTATTGTTGATGGGGGGGCCTGTGCCGTTGGTGTTGAGTCCACGGTCATAGATATGACGCAAGACCCTCCTCGTCTGCTTCGCCCCGGTGGTGTGACATTGGAAATGTTGCGCGATATATTGGGAGAGGTAACTGTTGACCCTGCGGTGACAAGCGAACTGCAAGAGGGTCAGGTTGCCGCCTCGCCGGGCATGAAGTATAAGCACTACGCGCCTAAAGCTGCTGTTACCATCCTTGTTGGCAATGCAGAGGCGTACGTGGCCTTTGTCAATGCACACGCCTCAGAGGATATGTGTGCTTTGTGCTTTGATGAAGATGTACCATATTTACACACTAAAGTCGTCTCTTATGGAAGCCGATACGACGAGAATGAACAGGCGGTACGCTTGTTTGACTGCTTGCGTCAGTTGGATGAATGTGGTGCCCGTCGTGTATATGCGGCCTGTCCATCAACGGAAGGCGTCGGGTTGGCAGTTTATAATCGTTTGCTTCGGGCGGCGGGGTTTGAGGTGATCGAGCTTGAACAATAACGTTATGATTATTGGCTTAACCGGTCCTTCCGGTGCAGGAAAAACCCAAGTAGTCAACCTTTTGATGGCAAACAAGGGTGTTGTCTGTATAGACATGGACAAGCTGGCGCGCGAAGTGACTACCGTTGGGAGCGATTGCCTAAATAAACTTGCTGAGTCGTTTTCGAGTGTAATTTTGAATACGGATGGGTCTCTTAATCGAAAGAAGCTCGCAGAAATCGCCTTTAGCTCTCCGCAGAAAACGCAACAACTTAATGATATTACACATCCTGCTATTATTGCAGAAACCGACAGATTGCTCGCTTGGTATCGAGAAGATTCTGCTGTTGATGTGGTCATTTTAGATGCGCCTCTGCTTTTAGAAAGCGGTATGGAGCGTATGTGCGATAAAGTGATTGCTGTGCTGGCAGATGTTGACAAGCGCATATCTCGCATTTGTACACGCGACGGCATATCGGAGGAGGCGGCTAAAATGCGTCTTGCTCGTCAGCATGATAGCGCATTTTATACGGATAAAGCGGATGTCGTTGTATACAATAATGCTGATAGGGAGACATTGGCGGTTGCAATCGCTCCGGTTATTGAAAGCATAAAGGAGTGGTTGCTGATTGCGAACGAAAAAACGAATAATTGAGGTAATGGCGCTGATCATTGCCATTGCACTGGCTTTATCTGGGCTCGGCTATGCTTATCAGCGCTACTGGAAAACGGTTTATCCCAATGAGTACGAAGAGTTGGTACTGGCTTGTGCCGAGCAGCACGGACTCTCGCCATCGTTGGTAATGGGTGTTATCCACGCTGAAAGCGGTTTTGATTCCGAAGCACGATCAAATGCAGGAGCTTTAGGCTTGATGCAGATTACCGAGGACACGTTTTCCTGGGCGCAGGCACGCATGAAAGACGACCAGTTGACAGAGCTTACCGCTGATATGCTGTTAGATCCCGAAATCTCAATACAATTTGGTACGTTTATCCTTAAATTGTTAAAGAATGAGTTTTCGGATGAGGACACCGTTCTTGCTGCTTACAATGCAGGTATCGGACGTGTACGAGGATGGCTCAAAGATGCGCGCTATTCAGATGATGGCGTACATCTCAAGGATATTCCTTTTAAAGAAACCAAAAACTACGTTAAACGTGTGCGTAATGCACAGGAAATATATAAAAAGTTATATCAATACACCTAAAAAGGAGCGTTGTGTATGTCTAACACCGAGAAAACAGTGGCTGAGCAGCTTAAAGAACAGCTATTTTACAAACCCGCCGTGGCGTCCGAAACCTTGGAAAAAACGGTCATCGAGCAAGCGGATGCCTATTGCGCAGGCTACGCCGCCTATCTGGACGCATCCAAAACCGAACGCGAAGCCGTAACAGAGGGCGTTCGTCTTGCAGAGGAAAAAGGTTTTGTTCCCTTTGATCCAGATAAGCCGCTTAAATCAGGCGATAAAGTCTATCTGAACAACCGCGGTAAAGCACTGATTCTTGCGACCATTGGCACAAAGTCGATTAGTGAGGGTGTTTCGATTGCAGTGGCGCACGTGGATTCTCCGCGCCTGGATCTGAAACCTGTTCCGCTGTATGAGGATCAAAAGTTGGCGTTTTTTGATACGCACTACTATGGCGGTATCAAAAAATATCAGTGGACCGCTATTCCGCTGGCGCTGCACGGCGTGATTGTGCGTAAGGATGGATCTGTTATCAATGTCGCTATCGGTGAAGGGGAGAATGATCCTGTTTTCTGCGTCACCGATCTATTGCCGCACTTGGCGTATGATCAGATGAAACGCCCTGCCAACGAGATCATCAAGGGTGAGGATCTCAACGTTTTGATTGGCTCTCGTCCTTTTGCTGATGATACCTCTTCTGAGGCTGTCAAGCTCAACATCATCAATATTCTCTTTGAGAAATACGGCATCTGTGAGGCAGATTTCCTGTCTGCTGAGTTGGAAATGGTGCCGGCTTTCAATGCACGCGATATCGGCTTCGATCGCAGTATGATTGGCTCCTATGGTCATGATGATCGTGTGTGTGCCTATCCTGCATTGACGGCTATTTTTGAGCAACCTGCGCCCGCCTATACTGCAGTGACGATTTTGGCTGATAAGGAGGAAATCGGTTCGGATGGTCCCACCGGTATGCAGAGTGCGTTCCTTGCTGATTTTATTGATGATCTGGCGGCATTGTTTGGCGAAAAAGGTCATCGCGTGCTGGCAAAATCGCTCTGCCTGTCTGCAGACGTTAATGCGGCCTTTGACCCCATTTATCCTGAGGTTATGGAGAGCAAAAACTGCAGCTATATCAACCGTGGTGTTGTGCTGACCAAATACACCGGTTCTCGTGGCAAGAGCGGCACCAATGATGCATCTGCCGAGGTAATGGCCACTGTACGTCGTCTGATGGATGATGCGGGCGTTGTTTGGCAGGTGGGTGAGCTTGGTAAGGTGGATATCGGTGGCGGTGGTACAGTTGCCAAATATGTCGGCAACCTGAATGTTGATACTGTTGATCTGGGCGTGCCGGTGCTTTCTATGCATGCGCCGTACGAGATCGTTTCCAAAATCGACGTCTATATGGCACACCGTGCGTTTTCCGCACTGTTCGCTCGCTAAAATTGAATTGTAAAAAAGGCTCTGGGTTTTGCCCAGAGCCTTTTTTGTGGATTATTCAACGATATACAGTTCCGTTTTGCCTTCTTCTTCGGAGATGATGCATTTGCCGTTATCATCCACAAAGAGTATAGATTGCGTGATGGCGTTTCTTAGTTTTTTATTAAAAATCTTATTATCGCTAAACACAACTTTGCGATCGGGTTTATCGGTAAGCTGTAACACGACGGCAGAGGGGGTCTCATCTAAATAAAGGATATCAGAGCGCGTGCCGTTTTGCAGTGCCGCTTCGGGGGAGATACCTGCAATATTTTTCACCAAGCTGACGATATAGTCTTTGCTATCCTGTGCGCCGTGTCTATCTGCCATATAAGCGGGCAATGTACCTGTAATGATCGCTTTGCCTTTACCATAATGATTCAAAACAGCGGCGGCTGAGCCGTTTGCATAGGTAGCAACAACCTCACCTGTCGTGACAGAAAATTCCTCGTGGAAATAGTATCCGCGCGCCGATTTGTTGCCGTATGTAAAGCGTGCCGTGGAGTTGTCTTCCAGTTTTTCGGACCATTCTTTTGCATAGGCATTATTAAACGCGGATGAGGTGGTGCTTAAAATTTGCTTGCATCCAAACACTTCATCGAATCCGTAGCCGGGCATAGTTTTGGAATACAGGCCGGTTTCGGCTGAGATGCCACCAAACAACGCCTCAGATATCAGCGTGCCTCCGTCAAAGACAAACTGCTTCAAAATATCCGTAGTTTGCTTATCTTGATAATAGGGTGTGGGGACGTAAATAACCTCGTATTGTTCAACACCCTGTTCTTTGAGCTGATGTTCGGAGATGATATCGACGTTATATTGTGCTTCCCAAAGAGCCATAAATGCGCCCGAAAGCGAGTGATAATGCAACATAATATCGTTAGATATTTCCCAAAGGAAGGTTTGCGCTGTACTGCTGTTTAAAATGGCGATTTTTGCTCTTTTTGGGAAGGCAGTGAGTAGTTTGTCGGTGTTATCCTGCAAGGCATTATTGAGCCTTTGTGCGTGGTTTACGCACTCGTTGTCGCTGCCGTCCATATTGACAAGTCCCCAAGCAGGTGATTCTTTGCCCAAACGCTCGGGTTTATATTGCCAAAACAAAAATCCCTTTATGCCTCTTGCAAACGGAACTAAAATATGCGTCTTGAATTCCTCAAAATCGGGGAACAGCGGATGGGACATCGTATCGCCGCCGCGTGCATGTATCTCGGCGTTGATAACCCATTTTCCTTTAGCGGCAGAAGATGTAACCGCGGCAGGTAATGGATGGCTGCCGATGCTGTTGCCAAACCAATCCATTTCACGAGCCAGCAAATACTCCTCGCTTCCTGTGTTCATAAAGTTGAAATATGGCAACGGTACGGTGTGAACCATAACAGCATGGTTTTTGTCTTTGGCGCGAACAGCGGCGGCACGCATATTGTTTTCTGCCGCTAAGGTCTGACCAAAGAATTCACGCCAGTCTACCATATCGCTAAACGTGCCCGTGCAGCGTGGAGGCTCAACCTCGTCCCATTCTGCATAGTTTCTGCCCCAGCGTTGGTTTAACTCTGTGAGAGTGTGTTGCGATTTCAACCAATCGCGAAAACAGGCAACCGACTCATCACAGTAGCAGACCATATTTTCAATCTTTGGATCTCTGGCAATACCGCAGGTAAGCTCGGGTTCATTCCAAAGGTCCCAGCAAAGCAACGCAGGGTGGTCAGCATATCTCTCAGCGGCCGCTTCGATGAATTTTCTGCGGATCTCGACGCCTTCCTTGTGATGGAAGCAAGGGCCGGGCGCCCCGCCAATTTGGCGATAGGAAAGCGTTTGCGGATGAAGCTTTCGCCCGTCTTGTGTGATCATTAGGCTATTGGGGTATTTTTTGTAAAACCAAGCAGGAGCCACGTCGCAAATGATGTTGAGCACTGCTTTGATCCCGAGATCCTGACAAATATCGAGAAGTTTGTCGATATCGGAAAAATCGTACGTGTCTTCTTTCGGCATGTTCCAACGCCACTGTACCCAGAGCTTGACAGTGTTGAACCCTTGGTTTTTGAAAGCGGTCAAATCAGTTATCCAATCCTCTTCTAAGGGCGTGGGGGCGCGATAATATTGCGCGCCAAAGGGGATAAATGATAAATCGAACATAGTCATCACCTTTTTAACTATTTTTAAACAATGCTTCAACTTCCGCACGAGTCATATGAAAGTAGTCCTTCCATATAGCTGAAAGGCGGCGGTTAGAGGTCGTACCAGAGATGGTTTTGATGAACGCTTCACGGATGATACCATTTTGCTCAGAAACGATTTCTCGCAGGGAGGAGACATAACTTTCCCAACGAGAAACCGAGGAATGCGTGCCCCATTTTTCAATTTGATAGGGCATTTCCTCGGAAATGCGTGCAATTTCGCGGTCAAATATGGAAAGTAGCCGTTCGGTGGAGAAGGTATTTTGCAGATGATAGACGTAATTATCAAGGAAAATTTGTCTAAACTCTGCATTTTCCATCAATCCACGCATCAAATCGGTTTCAAAAGCACGTCCAACGCCATGTCCGCTGGGGTTAACAATTTCTTCCAAATAATTCTGCCAATGTGTGCTGGAAAACAGCGCCCAGTCATAGTCAAACATCACCCAGCGCCATTTGGAACTGCCGTCTTTCACTTGATAAAACTTGATATTACCGGTATCGGTGTTGACGAAAAAGGTTTCAGCTATCCAGTAGTTGATAAATTCCTTGACATCAACACGCGCCTCTACATAGGCGTAGTTTTCTGCTTTGGATAGATCGTGCGAGTTGACATATTTGAGCAACGCTTCATAGTCGTCGTAGCTACCGGACATGATGTGGTCGTTACCTTTGATCATGTCAATTTGGTCTTCCTCACAGCCTGTGCGGTTGGCTACATAGCTTTCGCAGATCTTTTCGCGCAGGTCATAAAGACCCCAATACTCACCGTTTAAATATACCACAACGGGTTGGTAGTCCATATAATCCAGATCCATCTGTCCTTCGATAACCTCTGAACAGAAGACATCGCGAATGTGTGCCATATCATTATCCTGGCCGGAAGCGCGCAAGACGAGCTCGGAATAGACGTTTGTAACACTGTTTTCGCCGAAAAAAGGATAACAGACTTCGGTAACGCCGTATTTGCCGCGCATATTGATAGACATACTTTTTTGGCTATTAGCTCGGCTGTATTGTCCGAATATTTTGACACCGGCATCAAATTCCAACTGTGCTTGTCCATTCTCGTCAACATATTCCACGTGAATTGGCCGTTCCCAGTCGCGCCAGTAGTTGGCGCCTGTATGCGGAAAGGTGGCGTTATAGTTTGGGCCGTCCGCCCAAATGCCTGTGTAGTGATCAAAGAAGTTGGCCGGATCGGTAGATAAGAAAACAATCGGCAGTGAGTGCTTGCGCCCGATAAGATAGCTTCCTGCTCTGGTTTCAGAGGGTAAACGACCATCCATATAGGCCACAGCGCGTATGGTCATATTGCGATCAACGGTGATGGGGGAGGTGTATCGAGTAGATGCATCGGTCGGCGTGCTGCCGTCGGTCGTATAATAGATTTGACACCCTTCTGCGGTGATCGATACGGTGCTACCAGAGCTGATATAGCCACTGGGAACAGAGAATATAGGTGCAGGCGCAGGATTTCCAAGCCCGACAATAGGATTATCTTTTTTAAGGGTTAGAGCATCGAAGCAATAGACAGTATCATCCTTGAGAGATGATCGTCCACAGGAGCTGTTTTCTGAAGTGCGTTTGGTAACAACACTATCAATGACGATGCCGTTGCTGTCAGTCAAAATGACACTCTCTGCGTAGCGACTTAGACCAATTTTAAGATATATCTGTTCGTTTCGTGTGTCAAAATGAGCCTCATCAGCGCCGCACCAGATGAGGTAATAGCTTTTAGGTGGGACGGTAACATCAGATAACGTGACAGTATCACGCAGATGACCCTTATCAGAGAGCCTGTAGTCTTTAAGACTGACAGGCTCTTCAGTAGGGTTATACAATTCAATATAGTCATAATAATTGCCATTTGCAGCGCGAATAGCGCTTGTGTTAACCGGTGCGACTTCGGTAATAACAAGTTCCTTGTTCTCCGGATAGCGCGCACTGTCAATGGAGTCAAAGCCTGCCACGGTATTGGCGGCATTAGGGGTAGCTTTCGGGAAAAAGCGAAGTGTTTGGGGATCGGCGGCGGTGCGCCCATAGGTGAGATTGGATACCAGCTCAAAAACAGGGCAGACATCGACTTTGAACCCGTTCTTGTCCAAAAGCATCAGTGCATCTTCTTTGCCTGTCAATGTAAAACTGACGTGCAGGTCTTTACCGTTGTAGTCTTTCACTTTGTCCGAAAGATAGAGAGTTAAATAACCGCCTGCAGGAATTTCCACTTTGGGAAAGGTCCATTTTTGTGGTTTTTCTGTATCATCCGTCAGGTAGAAGCCTTCCAATGAAACGGCTTCGGTGCCATAGTTATAGAGCTCGACCCAAGAAACAAAATCACCGTCTTCATCGGCAAGTGTGATGGTCTCATTGGTCGCATACTCGTTTATATAAATTGTCTTGTCAGAAGAAGTTACAGGCGGATTAAGGGGAGAAGAGGGTGTGGAAGGTGTGGGAGAATCACTTGGGTTTTGGAGCGTACAGCCACTAAAACCCAGGCAGATCAAACTGCCTATCAATAGCAAAGCGAGCACACGTCGCATCATGTATCATCACATCCTTATGCTGATACCCATAGCATACCAAAAAAAGCAGTAAAAATCAATGCGTTTCTTAAGTTTATCGGGTAGTTTTTGCGTTTTTTGTAGCAATATGAGCAATGATCCAGGAAAGCAAAGCACATCCACCGCAAACACTAAAATCAATGAGCATATTTATTCCCGTGGGCATCGATGGCAAAATCCAAATAGCAGAGCCGACCAAAAATCCAAGCACAGCGTAACTTGTGAGGCTGTATGCACGATGATAACAGATATTGACCACTTTTGCCAACGCAAGAATAGCTAAGATAAAAGCAAATGCCATTGGCAAAATTCGCGATATATGCAAGGCTTCAATCGCCCCAAGATAGTGTTCATATAATCCTAAAAACACTAAAATACACGTAGAGCTGATTCCCGGTACGATCGTTCCTACCCCCAAAACAGCACCGATTAGCAACCAATGCCCAAACCCGATCGTTTCAATCGAAATAGGGGGCAACCAGCTCCAGAGCAGCGTAAAAAACATAGTTCCTACGGCTACCAGTGGATGCCAGTTTTGCGTATCGTCTTTTTTTGCATCCTTCCATAGGTGCGGCAAAGTGCCGATAATAAGGCCTATAAACCCCCATTGTAGCTGTTCCGGATAGGCAATAAGGAGATAATGCAGTAAGCCTCCGGCCACCCAGACGCCTGCTATACCACCAAAACCAACAGGCAAAAGAAATGCGAGCGACTTTTTGGGATTTGAGAACAGCTGAGAAATGGCTTCTGTCAACTTGGTGTAATAGCCGCAGATAACCGCTAAGGCACCACCGCTTATGCCGGGCGCAACGGCACCAATGCCGATAAGAAAACCAACTGTGGCAGAACGTATATGTTTTTTCAATTAAATCGTTCCCTTCTGAATAGATGCTAAAGCTTTTGCCAAAAATGCGTTTGAGAGCTGGAGGTGCCAAATATGCTGGTTATTATTATTCGCACTGTACTAATTTATGTGTTTTTGATTGCCGCTATGCGTGTTATGGGCAAGCGACAACTGGGAGAATTACAGCCTACAGAGCTGGTGGTCACGCTCTTGATAGCTGACCTGGTTGTCATTCCTATGCAGGAGGTAGGAATTCCGCTTGTTTATGGACTTATACCTGTCATTATTTTGGTCTCACTGGAATTGCTTTCTTCAGCGCTGATGTTAAAGATGCCATTTGTTGCGCGATTGTTTAGCGGTACTCCTGTTGTAGTGGTGCAAAATGGCTGTGTGAACGAGCAGGCATTGGTTAAGCTCCGTTTAACAATAGAGGATTTATCCGATGCCATGCGTGCGTTGCAAGTATACGATATGCAGGAAATTGAGACGGCAACAGTAGAAACAAATGGAAAAATCAGTATTATCCTTAAACCAAGTAGCCGCCCACTGACAGCCGCAACACTAAATTTACCGATAAAAGAGGATACAACACTGTATCTTGTTATACATGACGGCGAACGCTGCCGCTGGACCTATCCGCTTTGCGAGATTGATGACAGCGATATAGATGAGGCGCTCAAAGAACACGGATTTTCGCAGGATGAAGTATTGATGATGACTTGTAATCGCCGCAAAGAATTCCAAATTTATTCAAAAGGAGAACTGTTGTGAAGCGTATGTTGATTGTTTTGGTTTCTTTTGTCTTTATCACAAGCCTTTGCCTGTATTGCCGCAACTTGATACAAACAGTAAATACAGATATGCAAGAATGTCTGAAAAGCATAGAAGAAGCAGTAAAAACCGAGAATAGAGCCTTATGTATCAAGCTGACAGATAAACTGATCGTACAAGCAAACAAAGCAGGGGAGAGACTGGGGCGATTTTATCCACACATATATGGCGAAAATTTGAAGGAAAACTGCCGTCAGATCAAGCATTGTATCGAAAAAGAGCAGTGGCTATTAGTGGATGAACCGATTGCGGAATGCCGATATGTTTTACAAACAATTATTTTACAAGAACAGATCAAATGGGAGAATGTTTTCTGAGATTTTGGTTGATAAGACGTTGGAATGGGTGTATAATGACAGAAGAAGGATGTGTTTATAAATGGCACTTGCAAAGAATCAACTGATCACTTTGAAAATAACCGCTGTCACCTCAGAAGGCAGTGGCATTGGCAGATATGTTGATGATGATTACCCTGACGGTTTTGTGGTGTTTGTGCCACAAACTGCCATTGGCGATGAGATCCTTTGCAAAATACTGAAAACCGATAAAAAATACGCCTTTGGTAAACTGGAAAAGATTATTTTCCCTTCGCCCGACCGCATAGAAGGTGCGGCAAACGATTGCTCTGTTTTTGGAAAATGCGGTGGATGCTGTTGGCGTCATGTAACTTATGAGGCGGAATTGCGTTATAAGCAACAGGTTGTTGCAGACGCAATGCAACGTATCGGCGGCCTATCGATAACACCTGAACCGATTGTCGGATCACACGCCATTGCGCGGTATCGTAACAAGGCGCAATATCCTGTTGCGGCTGTAAATAATGAGCCGACAGTTGGCTTTTATGCACCGCGCAGTCATAGAATCATTGCACACAATGATTGTTTGTTACAGCCGATAGAGTTTACCGAAATTGTAGATGCTGTGATGGAGTGGGTGCGAGAAAACAACATCTCTCTGTATGACGAAAGCACAAATCGAGGCTTTTTACGCCATATTTACATAAGAAAAGGCGAAGAAAGCGGTGAGATTTTGCTTTGCCTCGTTTGCACAAGCGGGAAAGTGCCGCAAGCCAAGCGACTGGTCGAAACCTTTACAGCGAGATTTGAGCAACTTGTCGGAATCTGTGTTAACTGTAATTCTGACGACACCAATGTGATTTTGGGAAAAAATACCTACACACTTTGGGGAAAAGGCTATTTGACGGATGTTTTGTGCGGAAAAACATTCCGCTTATCGCCTCATTCTTTCTACCAAGTGAACAGGCGTCAAGCCGAAACCCTT
>JAZSHG010000103.1:0-2631 GCA_045533135.1 Acutalibacteraceae bacterium | reverse complement strand
CTATTAGAAAATCCCACAGGCATTGTTGCCAAATTTGAGCCTTTAACAGGACCAATAATAACTTTAATTTATAACCTTCTTGTCGGAGGTATAATAGGTGTTGTCGGTTCAATTTATTATTTCTTTGCAATTAGAAATTATGTTATGGAAAACAAGCAGTTTTTTGCAAGTTTAGATGCAGAAAACGGTTAACCCCTCGATTTCACACCAATTCTTTTTCGTACACAAGAGTCAAAAATACCGCTCACGAAAGTGAGCGGTATTTTTCTTGTTTTTTCCTCATCACTATGCTATACTTTTCTCAAGGCGGTGATGATATGCAATTTTTCACAAAATCTTGGTACCATGCCATGCAGTCTCCATTCTACGGTCCGGCATTACAGTCAGACCCTCAAGCGGAACATTTTTCCGAAGCTTATTACAGAAAACTGTACCGTGAAGAAAAAGCAAGGTACTACGCCGAGATGGATACGTTTTCCATTCCTGTAAAGCCGCACTCATTTTATACGGAATTTCGTAGTCAAACAAAGAGACTGTTATCCGATTTGCCGCAGTATATTTTGGATGAGGTCGCGGATATTCGGGTACTTGCTCTCCATCATTGCTCCCAAACTGTAAAAGAAATGATCACCTTCTACAATGCTAAGTGCCAGAATCAAGTGGATGGAGCAATTAAAGCATATGCCGAGCACGAGCGCGTACAATTTGCCAAAAAACGCCCCTCTTTTCTCGACGATTTCGTGTTGCACGACTGTCTGGCCACCTCCTTCCGCAAGAAGGGGAATGACTATCATCTTTTGTTTTCAAGTGACATGAACAGCAATATGCACGGCATAAAGAGGGTAATTTTCAAAAAAGCTACCGTGCTGCAAAAAGAAAAACCGCTTTCGGGTGCTTGGTGGCTTTATGAGGAAGTTCACAAGACGGAAGATGGATATGAAATCGGTGTTCTCTTTGACAAAAAAGACGTGTTTGAATTCTCCATAAAATGCAATGACATCATTTTAGAGTTTATGGAATAATCACTTATATAATAATCCTCCCAAGGAGGCGATACCATGCTTTTATCCGATATTCATATTCGCGATCCCTTTATTTTGCCGTATGACGGAAAATACTATCTCTACGGCTCGCGCGGCAGCTCGACAACCTGTGGGCAGCGCGGCTTCGATGTCTACGTGAGCGACGATCTGACAAATTGGTCTGCGCCGAAAACGATTTTCGCCGCACACGACGGTTTTTGGGGCACTAAGGATTATTGGGCGCCCGAGGTGCATTACTACAACGGTGCGTTTTATCTGTTCGCCTCTTTCAAAAGCGACACCCACTGCCGCGGCACAGCTATTCTTCGCTGTGACACCCCAGACGGCACCTTTGTCCCCCACAGCGACGGCGCGATCACACCGCCCGACTGGGAGTGCTTGGACGGTACGCTGTATGTTGGTCAAGACGGCACGCCGTATATGGTATTTTGTCATGAATGGGTACAGATCCAAAACGGTACCGTCTGTGCCGTTGAGCTATCACGCGACTTAAAAAAGGCAGTAGCTGAGCCGTTTTTGCTGTGGGCGGCAAAAGATGCGCCTTGGGTGCGTGCCATCGACGGCGAGGGTATCAAAGAGGGCTATGTCACCGACGGGCCTTTCTTGGTACACATTGACGGTGAGCTTGTCAGCATTTGGTCATCGTTTGACAAAAACGGCTATGTGGAAGCAGTGGCGCGCTCCGACAGTGGGGATATACGCGGCAACTGGGTGGTTGATGAGCAGACGCTGGTGACCGACGACAGCGGTCACGGTATGATCTTCACCGATTTTGGTGGGCAACCCTATTTTGTCTGCCATTCCCCCAACCGCGCGCCCGATGAGCGCCCCATTTTGCAACCCATATCGTGGGATCTTCTCAAACACTGATAAACGAAAAGAGGCAAGCGTTAATCGCTTGCCTCTTGTTTGTTTCGTTTTGAAGGGATTTGCGCCAACAACACCGCCACCAGCATCAGCGCACAGCCGATATACTCTCGTTGGTGCATTGTTTCATGATTGATCAGCACGCCTGCCAGCACACCGAACACCGACTCCAGACTGAGGAGCAACGAAACGATGGTCGGGTTGGCACCCTTTTGCGCCACGATCTGCAGGGTATACGCCACACCACTGGAAAAGACACCGACATATAAAACAGGCCACAAAAACGCACCTGTCTGCTCCCACGGAACCGTTTCAAAAAACAGCGTACCGAGCGTAGACCACACCGTCATCGTCAAAAACTGCACGCAGGAGAGTGCCACGCCGTTGAGGTCGGCGGCAAAATGGTCGACGGTGAGAATATGTACCGAAAAGACCAAGGCGCACAGGATCACGTAGATAACCCCCATCGCCAGCGAAAAGCCTTCCTTGACGCATAGGAAATAAAGTCCCACAACAGCCGCCGCTACACCGATCCACACAAATATGCTTGCGCGTTTGCGCAAAAACAGCCCCAAGATCGGCACCAGCACAATATAAAGTGCGGTGATAAATGCGGCCTTGCCGCTGGTGGTATAGGCGATGCCTGTTTGTTGCAGATAGGAGGCAACCGTCAGTACCGTGCCGCAACACACACCGCCGATAAGCAATTTTTTGATCTTTT
>JAZSHG010000012.1:0-3595 GCA_045533135.1 Acutalibacteraceae bacterium | reverse complement strand
AGCCTTTGTTAGCTCATTATTCGACGTCTAGCGTCTCTTCAGTTTATAGTCCTGCGACTTGTTCGAATTACATCTCTGTAATTGGAATTAACGGGTCGTTAATTCTTTCTTGTTGTCACACTGTTTAATTTTCAAGGTCCGCGCGCCCCCGCTCGGGGACAGCTTTGCCATTATATCACACCCCCTATACCTTGTCAATATCTTTTTTGCCTTTTTTTGACGGTTTTTACATTTCCGTCGTTTTGACTATTTTCTCTCAACAGTTACCAGAGACTATTGCACCAATCGCAAAAGCTCTCCCACCATTCGACCACTTTAAAGCCGATTTTATAGGAATCGCCATTCTCTACAATGTCTTTTTCTTTGGATGATAACACCGTATCCCAACCGCTATCCGCCGCAGGCAAACAAATAGAAGGGAACAACACGCACCACCAGTTTTGACCTTTGGCCTCACCTATTTCGACACGTAAAGCATCGTATTGTCCTGCAGGCAGTGTTCCTGCGTCATACTCACGCGTAGTGAAATACATCCGACACACATACACCTTTGCAGTATAACTATATCCTTGTGCCGCAATCTCTTGTTGCGCCGCTCTGGTCAGCACAGGCAGCTGTGCCTCCACGCGTTGCAAGGCCTCCTCACGCGTGGTACATCCGTCCAACAGTCCATCTGCCGCTTCCAAGACCGCGTCGCGCACTTTTAGCTTTAAGCTTTGATCTTCTTCGCTATCTGAATTTGCCAACACGTGCAAACGTACGACCTGTTCTCGAATATTGGCACAGCGACCGCTAAACTGACAAAAAGAAAATAGCATACAGCCGATCAATCCGCATGAAATCGCTTTGATCCATTTCGACATAAAAAATCCGTCCTTTCTCCGATGTACTCAGAGTATGGGACGGATTTTCATATATTATACAGGTATATTACAAAAAACGCACACCTTCGCAAGGGTTACACAGCCAACTGTGCGGAAACACAGTCGCCAGTTGGGCTTGGCAGGCTTTCGCATCCTCCATGTCCGCAAACAACGCAAACACGGCAGAGCCACTGCCCGTCATAATGCAACCATAAGTACCATGGGATAGCGCCGCTTGGCGGATAACCGCAGGCTCAGGCAAACCGATGGCTTCTTCGAACACGTTGCAAAGATTAGCGCCAACCGCTGACAAGTCTGCTGTCGCCATCGCCTGCAGCATGGCAATATTATCAGGACGGCGCGTGATCGTACGGCTATCGATTGCCGCATATGCCGCCGCGGTAGATACACACGCGTCGGGCTTTATCACCAATATCGTCATGGGCGGCAACGACGAAATGGGCGTTAGCACCTCGCCAATACCGGTGGCGCGTGCCGTGCCACCCAGCACACAAAACGGCACATCGGCACCGACCTTAACACCAACAATGCAAAGCTCCTCCACGGAAAGAGGATCGCCAAACAAGCGGTTAAGCCCCCACAACACACCGGCGGCATCGGCGCTACCACCGGCCATACCTGCCTGCTGTGGGATCTGCTTTTCGACAGTAATGTGCACATCGTCCACCGAAACACCTACCGCATTGGCAAAAGCACGCGCGGCCTTGATGGCCGTATTGCGCTCGTCGGTAGGCAAAGAGGCGTCAGACATAGACAGCGTTAAATGGTTAACAACGCCCTTTTCAACAGTGACACGATCATACAAATCAATGGTCTGCATAATGGTATCAATCGCGTGATAGCCATCATCACGTTTGCCGAGTACGTCCAGTGTCAGATTGATTTTGGCAGGAGCCAGCACCGTCACTTTCATATTAGTCACCGTTTTTTAGTTCGTTTACGAAATCCTCGATACGGTCAAGTGCCTCTTGGATATGCTTGATAGAATAACAATAAGAAATGCGCACGAACCCTTCGCCACTCTCACCAAATGCATTACCGGGAACGACTGCCACTTTCTTTTCCGTCAACAGCTTATGACAAAACTCCTCAGAAGTAAGTCCGGTAGCGCGAATAGACGGAAACACATAAAACGCACCTTCCGGTTCAAAGCAATCCAACCCTATCTTGCGCAAGCGGTCAACAATCAAGCGACGACGGCAATCGTAGTCGCTACGCATCGACTGCACCGCCTCATCGCCGTTGCGCATCGCTTCGATAGCGGCGTGCTGGGCGGTGGTAGGCGCACACATAATGGCATATTGGTGAAGTTTGAGCATTTGCTCCAAAATGGGCGCAGGGGCGCAAGCGTAACCCAAACGCCAGCCCGTCATCGCAAAGGCTTTGGAAAAGCCGCTGATACGGATGGTGCGCTCCTGCATGCCATCGATCTGGGCAATACTCACGTGCGGCTCGTTGCCATAGGTCAGCTCACCGTAGATCTCATCCGACAGCACCAGCACAGAGGTATCACGCAACACCTCAGCGATCGCCTCCAACTGCTCACGGCGCATAATGCCGCCTGTCGGATTGTTCGGGAAGGGCAATACCAACAACTTGGTACGCGGCGTGATGGCAGCACGCAAGGTTTCTGCTGTCAGGGCAAAATTATCCTCGCGGCGCGTTGCCAGCGGCACAGGGATGCCACCTGCCATACGGGTAAGCGGCTCGTAGCACACAAAGCTGGGGTCAGGGATCAGCACCTCGTCACCGGGGCAAACCGTTACGCGCAGAGCAAGATCAATCGCCTCACTGCCGCCAACGGTAACGACCACCTCGGTCTTGGGATCATAGATCAGACCTGTGTGGCGCTTCACATACGCGGCGATCTCCTCGCGCAGAGCCGTCAGACCTGCGTTGGGAGAATACCACGTGCGTCCCTTTTCCAGGGACTCCACACCCTTTTGGCGGATGTGCCAGGGCGTGGCAAAATCAGGTTCGCCGATGGACAGTGAGATGACGCCTTCCATCTCCGCCGCAATATCAAAGAAGCGGCGGATACCCGATGGCTTCAACCCACATATACAGGGCGAAAGCAGTTTATCGTATTGCAATCAGATGTCCCCTCTCTCGTCCCGCTGGTCGCCGGCAAAATACACGCCGCTTTCCTTGTAGCGACGCAGTACAAAATGGGTAGCCGTAGACTGTACACCGTCGAGCGTTGCCAAACGGGAGGACACAAAGTTAGCGATCTGGCGGAAGGAACGTCCCTTTACCAGCACCGAAAAATCACAACCGCCGGACAACAGATAAAGGCTTTCCACCTCAGGGTAGCTTAAAATCGTTTCCGCCAACTCTTCAAATCCGGTATCCTTGCGCGGAATCACGTTCAGCTCGATCATCGCCGTTGCCGACTCGGGATCAACCTTCTCCCAATCCACCACTGCATGATAACCGCAGATGATACCCTCTTTTTCCAGCTCTGCCAATTCACGGCGCACTGCATCAGGGGTAGTGTTTAGCATGGCTGCCAGTTGATCCTCGGTTAAACGTGCGTTTTCACGCACCATTTTAAGCAAACTATTTCTCATGATCCGCACTCCTTCAAAACAGGATATATATGTATATATTATACACACCGTGAAAAAGATTGCAAGCATGTTCCGTTTGTATCTTTAAAGCGCGCAAAAAGCAGCTCCCACCAAACTTTGTGCGGGCCGCCCACCCTATCA
>JAZSHG010000168.1:0-10300 GCA_045533135.1 Acutalibacteraceae bacterium | reverse complement strand
AATACGCCTCCAGCGAGGAAATGGGCAAGCTGTTCGATCTGGAAGCCAACGGTTATTTCTACACCAGACTGCAGAATCCCACCAACGACTATGTCGCTGCCAAGCTGGCCGCTCTGGAAGGCGGTACCGCAGCCATGCTGACCTCTTCCGGTCAGGCTGCCACCTTCTATGCCGTCTTTAATATCGCCAACTGCGGTGACCACGTAGTCTCCTGCAGCACCATCTACGGCGGCACCTTCAACCTGTTCTCCGTCACCATGAAGAAGATGGGCATCGAGTTCACCTTTGTGGATCCCAACTGCTCAGATGAGGAGTTGGAAGCGGCCTTCCGCCCCGAAACCAAACTGGTGTTCGGTGAAACGATTGCCAACCCCGCACTGACCGTGCTGGATATTGAACGCTTTGCCAACGCCGCCCATGCACACGGCGGGCCGCTTATCATTGACAACACCTTCCCGACGCCTGTCAACTGCCGTCCCTTTGAATGGGGTGCGGACATTATTATCCACGCCACCACCAAATATATGGACGGTCACGGCGCAGCGGTAGGTGGTGCTATCGTGGATTCCGGTCGCTTCGACTGGACGAAATATCCCGACAAGTTTGCCGGCCTTTGCACGCCTGATGCAAGCTACCACGGTGTGACCTATACCGAGCGTTTCGGCTTAGAGGGTGCCTACATTACCAAGGCCACGGCACAGTTGATGCGCGACCTTGGCGTGACCCCTGCGCCGATGAATGCGTATTTACTTAACCTCGGTTTGGAAAGCTTGCACGTGCGTATGAAACGCCACAGCGAAAACGGCTTGGCGATGGCAAAATTCCTCGAAAGCCACGATAAGATTGCATGGGTGAACTACCCCGGCTTGGAGTCCAGCCCCGACTATGCGCTCACCCAAAAATATCTGCCCAATGGCACCTGTGGTGTTGTCAGCTTTGGTGTTAAGGGTGGCAAAGCCGCCGCGGCGAAGTTTATGGAAGCCTTGCGCATTATTGCGATCGAAACCCACGTGGCGGATGCGCGTTCTTGTTGCTTGCATCCTGCCACCGCCACCCATCGCCAACTCAGCGACGCAGAGCTGGTCGCCGCCGGCGTTGGCCCTGATCTGGTACGCCTGTCCTGCGGCTTGGAGGACAGTGTTGATCTGATTGCCGACGTAGCACAGGCACTCGATAAAGTCTGATCGCCGAATACATTAAAAGGAGAGGCGTTTATGCCTATTAAGATCCCCAACGACCTTCCGGCGGTACAAACGCTGCAGGAAGAAAATATTTTTGTGATGACCGAAACGCGCGCTATCACACAGGATATCCGTCCTCTGCGGATTTTGGTGCTCAACTTGATGCCCAAAAAGGTGGAAACGGAAACACAGCTTTCGCGTATGCTCGGTAATACACCGTTGCAAATTGAGTTGACGCTTATCCGCACGACCACCCATGTGTCGCAAAATACCGCCATGGATCATCTGCTCGCGTTTTATAAAACGTTTGACGATGTGAAAGATGAGAAGTTTGACGGCATGATCATCACGGGTGCGCCTGTGGAGCTTTTACCGTTTGAAGAGGTGGACTATTGGCAGGAACTTTGCGCCATTATGGGGTGGAGTCGCACCAATGTGCAGAGCGTGTTGCATATCTGCTGGGGCGCGCAGGCAGGACTTTATTATCACTATGGTATCGACAAGATCCCCCTGCCGCAGAAGATGTTTGGCGTGTTTCCCCATAGGGCGGACTATCGCCAATCCATCTTGTTGCGTGGTTTTGATGATGTGTTTTATGTGCCGCATTCCCGCCATACCACAATCGACCGCGCCGCTGTGGAGGCCGATCCGCGCCTGCGTATTTTGGCATCGTCCGAGGAGGCCGGTGTGCATATCATCTCCAACAAGGGCGGTCGGCAGATCTTTGTGATGGGCCACGCAGAATATGATCCCCTCACGCTTGATGGTGAGTATCGCCGCGATCTTGCCGCAGGGGCTCCCATTGCTCCTCCTGCCAATTATTATCCCGACAACGATCCTTCAAAACCGCCGATCGTCAACTGGCGATCACACGGCAACCTGCTCTACACAAACTGGCTCAACTATTTTGTGTATCAGACAACACCGTATGATCTAAAATCACTGTAAAAAAAGTCCTGCACATTTTGTGCAGGACTTTTTATTATACATCCAAGCGACAGACATCAGCAGGTGTTTCGCGCTTGATCGTTACATAATCGCTGTCGCTATTGAGCATGACGACAGCCGGGCGTGGAACGCGGTTATAGTTAGATGCCATAGAGTAGTTGTAGGCACCTGTGGTGAGCACCGCTAAAATATCGCCGCGCTCAGGACGGGGAAGACGCACAGTTGGCTGAATGACATCGCCGCTTTCACAGCAACGTCCCACCACCGAGGCGGTATAGTCAACAGGCGCATCCGCACGCGAAGCGAGCATAACGGTGTAGGGTGCTTCATACAGCGCATAGCGCGGGTTGTCGGTCATACCACCGTCAACCGAAACATAGTTTTTATAGCCTGTAATCTCTTTGACGCCGCCGACAGTGTAAAGCGTCATGCCTGCATCTGCCACCATACTGCGCCCGGGCTCCATCATAATACGCGGCACAGGAATAGACAGCGCGGCGCAAACCTCGCGCACACAGTCGGCCACCTCTTTGATACGGGCACGATAGTCGACGGTGGGTTGCTTTTCCAGATAGCGTACGCCAAAACCGCCGCCAAGATTGAGCATGGTGGGCAGGTAGTTATATTGCACCTGCATTTCTGCTACGAATTGCAGCATAATGCGCGCGGCATCACAGAACACCTCGGAATCAAACACCTGCGAGCCGACGTGGCAGTGATAGCCACAAAGCTGTAGATGTTGCTTTGCCAGTGCCTCTTTCACAAATACTTCCGCTTGTCCGTTTTCCAGTGTAACACCGAATTTGGAATCCACCGAACCGGTATTGATTTTTTGATTGGTGTGTGGATCAATGCCGGGGGTGATACGCAAAAGGATCTTTTGTGTAATACCTTTTTCGGCGGCGATATCATCCAGCGCGTCCAGCTCCCAAAAGCTGTCTACCACGATGTATCCTACGCCGCTGTCTAAGGCATAACTCAAATCGGCATCGGTCTTGTTGTTGCCGTGAAAAAAGCAGTTTTTGGCAGGAAATCCTGCCGCCAGCGCGGTGTACAACTCGCCTGAGGAAACTACGTCAATATCGATACCTTCCTGCGCCATGATGCGGTAGATCTGCTTGCAGGAAAACGCTTTGCTGGCAAACTCGGGCACAGAGCCGGCAGGGAAGAAATCTGCCATCGCCTGCTTATACGTGCGTACATTCTGACGAATGCGCTCCTCATCCATCAAAAGCAGGGGCGTGCCGTATTTTTCTGCCAGCTCAACCGTATCGTAACCGGCAAAGGTCAAGTGGCCTGCGGCGTTGACCGCGATGTTGTCACAAATCATTTTTGGACATCCTTTCTCACAAATGGTGAGGCATATAAAAACAGCCGATCGGAGATCGGCTGTACGCAAAACGGCAATGTCCGTTTTGGATAGCCCTCCGCAAAAGCGACAGTAAGCCGGATGTTGTTCCGTCTTACCAGAGCGGCTGTGCGCCCACAGCCCTCTTCGGCGGCCGACCCCTTTCGCCCGTGATATCGCCCTGCCGGGCACACCAAACGGGATACTCTTGACCTTCCGCGCCTCTATCCTTTGTTGTTTATCAAGATACCACAATTACCTGCGCTTGTCAACCCCACAGGATCAGTTTTGCTCGGCGGCATCCTTTTCGGCATTCATCTGTGCAAGCGCTTCGTTAAGCGCTTTGACCAACTGATCGGCGCACGAGGTGGATTTCATGCCGCAACGAATCCCCTCACAACGCTCGGTCACCTCTTGCACCGTCATGCCTTCGACCAAGCGGGGGATAGCTTGCAGGTTGCCGGGGCAACCGCCGACAAACTTCACATGGGATACCACGTCACCGTCGAGTTCAAAGGTGATCTGGCTGGCGCAAGTGCCGCGCGTTTTATAGGTGTAGGTCATATCTATCACACTCCTATCCCATAGTATAGACGATATACGCACAAAATGCAACGAAAAAGCGAGAAGAATTGCGAAATCCTGATATTACACAGCAAAAGTCTTGATTATTTTACGTAAATGCGGTAAAATATTTCCTGTATATGCAAATAACGGCGCAGTGTATGCGCTTTTGGAGGAATATCTTTGGCAACATTACAACAAGAGATCGTGCGGCGTCGTACCTTTGCGATCATTTCGCACCCCGACGCCGGTAAAACCACATTGACCGAGAAGTTTTTGCTCTATGGCGGCGCGATTCAGTCGGCCGGTATGGTCAAGGGCAAACAGCATATGAAGCACGCGGTGTCCGACTGGATGGAGATCGAAAAACAGCGTGGTATTTCGGTGACGTCCTCGGTATTGCAGTTTGAATATGAAGGCTTTTGCAACAATATTTTGGACACTCCCGGTCACCAGGACTTCTCCGAGGATACCTACCGCACACTGATGGCGGCAGATGCCGCGGTGATGGTTATTGACGGCTCCAAGGGTGTTGAGCAACAGACCATCAAGCTGTTTAAGGTGTGTGTGCTGCGTCATATTCCTATTTTTACCTTTATCAACAAAATGGATCGCGAGGCACGTGACCCGTATGAGTTGATGGAGGAAATTGAAAACGTGCTGGGCATCCAAACCTATCCTGTCAACTGGCCCATCGGCTCCGGCAAGGAGTTTAAGGGCGTGTATATGCGTGAGCAGGGAAAAATTCTCACCTTCACTGCTAACCCCGGCGGCAAATATGAAGCGGCTATGGTGGAAGCGGACGTGTCCGACCCTGCTTTGGCACAGGTCATCGGCGAGGAGAAATATCGCATACTTGCGGATGATGTGGAGTTGCTTGACGGTGCAGGCGATGCCTTTGACATCGAGGCTGTGCACGCCGGCAAGCTGACACCCGTGTTCTTTGGCTCGGCGCTGACCAACTTTGGTGTAGAGCCGTTTTTGGAGCACTTTTTGCAGATGACGCCGCCCCCCTTGTCACGCAAGGCGGATTGCGGTGTGATCGATCCGCTGGATCCCAACTTCTCCGCTTTTGTATTTAAGATCCAGGCGAATATGAACAAGGCGCACCGCGACCGTATCGCGTTTATGCGCATTTGCTCGGGCAAATTTGAGAAATCTATGGAGGTCAATCATGTTCAGGGCGGCCGCAAGATGAAGCTTTCTCAGCCGCAACAGATGATGGCACAAGAGCGCGAGGTTATTGACGAAGCCTATGCCGGTGACATCATCGGCGTGTTTGATCCCGGTGTATTTTCCATCGGTGATACCATTACCTCAGGCAATAAGAAATTCTGCTTTGAGGGAATCCCCACCTTTGCACCCGAGCATTTTATGCGTGTGCGTCAGACGGACACGATGAAACGTAAGCAGTTCGTCAAGGGTATCATGCAGATCGCGCAGGAGGGCGCTATTCAGATATTCCAAGAACCGGGCGGCGGTATGGAAGAGGTCATTGTTGGTGTTGTCGGCACCCTGCAATTTGAAGTGCTGGAATACCGCCTTAAAAATGAATATGGCGTGGATATCCGCATGGAACCGCTTGCCTATTCTTACTTGCGCTGGATTGAAAACGAAGACCTCGATCCCAAAACGCTCAACATCAGCTCGGATACACGTATCGTGCAAGATCTCAAAGGCCGTCCGCTTTTATTGTTCACCAGCAGCTGGAATATCAACTGGGCAGAGGAGCATAACCCTGCTTTGCGACTGGCAGAGTTTAGCCGCGGATAAGGCAAAGCGGTGCAAAAAGGGAATTTACAATTCTTTCATATACTGCGGTCGCTTTTGTTGTATGATAAAAGCATAGAGCAAGGGGCGTGAAAGGTATGTTCGGGTATGTGCAGGCGTTTAGGCCTGAGCTGAAAGTGAAAGAGGCAGAGCAGTATCGCGGCGTGTATTGCACCCTGTGTAAGCGGCTTGGCAAGCGCTATGGACTTTTGGCGCGCTTTACCCTCAACTACGATTTTACCTTTTTGGCGCTGTTGCAAATGGCGTTGGAAGAACCCGAAGTGACCTTTAAAAACAGCCGTTGCACCTTCTTGCCGACGCGCCGCTGTATGCGCTGTCAACAGACGCAGGCACTGGACAGAGCGGCGGATATCGCCATGCTGATGTTTTACAGCAAGTGCCGTGATGACCGTACTGACGGCCGGTTTTGGCGGCGTTGTGGGGCGGCTATTCTGCAAGGCTTGTTTGCGCGTGCCTATCGCAAGGCCAAAAAAGCACAACCCCAAGCCGCCGCCGCCATGGAAAGGTATATGGCGGCGCAACAAGCAATAGAGCGAGAGAAAACGATGTCCGTAGACGCCGCCGCAGATCCGACAGCCGTGTTGATGTCTACGCTTTTGGAGGCGCTGGCGACGGACGAGCGCAGCAAGCGTGTGCTTTCGCGATTTGGCTATTGTTTGGGCCGTTGGGTCTATCTGGCGGATGCGGTGGATGACCTGGAAACCGACCGCAAAACAGGCAATTTCAACCCCTATTGGCTGACTGCCGACGGCGCAGATATAGCCAGCTTGCGCGAGCGCGGAACGGCCTCGCTCAACGTCAGCCTTGGCGAATGTATTGCCGCCTATGAACTGCTGACCATTTACCGATTCGACGGTATTTTGCGCAATATATTGACACAGGGTATGCCGCTCGTTGGGCGGCAACTGATAACGCCCCACAAAAAGGGAGAAACGATATGAGTGTAAAGAACCCCTATCAGGTGTTAGGTGTATCCCCCAGCGCGACGGACGCCCAGGTTAAGGCCGCCTATCGCGAACTGGCAAAAAAATATCATCCGGACAACTATGTCAACAACCCGTTGGCGGATCTTGCGCAGGAAAAAATGCAGGAGATCAATGATGCCTACGATGCTATTATGAAAGAACGGCGTCAAGGTGGTGCATCGGGTACAGGTGGACAGTCTGCCGGCGGTCGCACCTATCAGGGTGGCCCTACCCGTTATGCGGATATTCGCCGCTTGATCAATGCAGGGCGCATCTATGACGCGCAGACTTTGCTCGATGGTATCCCACAGGGCGAACGTGATGCGGAGTGGCACTTCTTAAAGGGTAGTGTACTCTATCGCAAGGCGTGGTTTGACGATGCCTATACCTGCTTTGTGACAGCCTACCGTTTAGAGCCGCAAAATGCGGAATATCGTATGGCGGTGCAACAGATGGAACAAAACCGCCAAGGTGGTTATGCAACCACGTCGGGTGGCTGTGATATATGTGATTTGTGTACAGGTTTAATGTGCCTTAACTGCCTTTGTGGCGGTCGGGGGTGCTGATCATGCCGAGAAACAGCTCTGTTGGTAAATTGGCCGTTGGCGGTGTGATGACCGCGTTGGCGGTGGTGGCGCTACTGCTGTCATTTGTGCCGATGACAGAATATATGATGCCTGCGCTGGCAGGGGCAATGCTACTTCCTGTGGTGATGGAATGTGGCCGTCGCTGGGCGGTTGGTGCCTATGTGGCTGCGGCATTGTTGGCATTGTTGCTGACCCCTGCTCTGGAGCCGAAAGTGCTGTTTGTAGCATTTTTCGGATACTATCCCATTGCCAAGGCGTGGCTCGAAAGTCACTTGCGCAAATGGCTGTGCTGGATGGCGAAGCTTGTGATTTTCAACGCGGCGGTGTGTGTAGCCTATTGGCTGATGTTGCGCTTTTTCAGCCTGGATCCTGCCGTATTTGACTTTTTTGGCGTATCCTTGCCGCCGGTCTTGTTGGCGCTTGGAAACGTGGCGTTCGTCATGTACGATTTGTTGCTGACGGCATTGGTCACGGCATATTGGCAACGACTGCATCCTGTTTTCGCCAGGATGTTTGGCCGACGCAGATAATAACAAAATCGTCCCTTTTAAGGGACGATTTTTTTGTCGCACATTGACTTGAAAGGAAAAATATGCTACACTTTTTTACAGTATGTACGAGGGGGTGAGTGGAATGGGAGAGGCTATTCATGATGGTCATCGCGCACGTTTGCGACAACGGTTTTCCGAAACAGGCCTGGCAGGGTTTCAACCTCACGAGGTGCTGGAAATGCTGTTGTTCTATGCCATTCCGCGTCGTGACACCAATCCGCTCGCCCATCGCTTGATCAACACCTTCGGTGGATTGCATCAGGTGTTGGAAGCCCCTGTGCCGGAACTGATGCAGGTAGAGGGGATGACCGAAAACGCGGCCTCCCTGTTGCGCTTTTCCAGTGCATTACTTGCGGAGTATTATAAGGACAAATACTCTGTGGGTACCATTTTGAAAACGACCGAGGACTTGTGTCATTTGCTGTTGCCGCGCTATATGGGCGTGCAGAACGAAACCACCTATCTTGTCAGCATGGACAGTAAGCATATGTTGCTTAACTGTGCGCCCATCTCTATGGGAACAGCGCGTATGGCAGATCTGCCTTTTCGGTTGGTGTTGCAACAGGCGTTACGCTATAATGCCACCATCGTGGTACTCGCACACAATCATCCCAGTGGCCTGGCGATTCCCTCGCAAGCGGATATTATGACCACCAAGCGTTTGGCACGTATGTTGCGCGCGGCGGAGATCGTGTTGTGGGATCACTTGGTCTTTGGCGGCGACGATTGTGTATCTATGCGTGATACACCTGTATTTTCGTCCATTTTTACACAACCGACGGCAGCTACGGAACTGCGTCGCGATAACAACTGTCAGGAGGATGCAGAATGAAGATTATAGATAAATTGCGTTGTAAGGTGCAAGTGCCCGCTTTGGATGCCCCTGTCAAAATTGCTTTTTTGGGCGACAGTGTCACCCACGGATGCTTTGAGGTGATGGATCGCGGTGAGCGCGGCGCGGATTGTCTGTATGATCAAACGGCGGTATATCATGCACGGCTCAAACGAAAAATGGATATCGCATTTCCCAACCGCCCCGTGTCTGTGATCAATGCAGGCATTTCGGGCGATACTGCCCTGGGCGGTGCAAAACGTGTTGCGCGTGATGTGATTGCGGTCGATCCTGATCTGACGGTCGTTTGCTTTGGCCTTAACGATTGCTTGCAACCTGCAGGTGTCGACGGCTATGTGGCAGGCTTGCGTTCGATTTTTGAGCAGTTGCAGGCGGCGCATATCGATACTATTTTTATGACGCCGAATATGATGTGCAATTATGTTTGCGATTCCGACAGTGCGTGGTTTAAAGAATATGCACCCCGTTGCACAGAGACGCAAAACAGTGGCCTGATGGATACCTTTATGCAAGCCGCCCGTGACCTGTGCTCGGAGATGGGTGTGACGCTTTGCGATTGCTACAAGGATTGGAAACGGCTGGAATCGCTTGGCGCGGACATTCCGTTCCTGCTCTCCAACCGTGTCAATCATCCCACGCGCGAAATGCATGCGCTGTTTGCCGATCGTCTGTTTAACACCATCATTTTAAGCGACAACTAATATAACAAAAAGACGGCAGTTTTACTGCCGTCTTTTTTTGCGGTCAAAGACCGTGGTGCGAGCAAGCCTGTAAGCCGAGTTCTGTCGTGGACAGCCATCTATCTCGACTGCCTGTTGCCAGACAGCTCAAGCCGCCCGTTGAAGCACATCGGGCCAATGTATTGCTTCAGTCGGCGTTGCATCGGATAGGGTTTGCAGGGCCACGCAGTCTCCTGCGTGCCGGTGAGCTCTTACCTCGCCTTTCCACCCTTACCGCAAAAAGCGGCGGTATATCTCTGTTGCACTTTCCCTAGGGTCGCCCCCGGCGGCCGTTAGCCGTTATCCTGCCCTGTGATGCTCGGACTTTCCTCATACGCAAAGCGTACGCAGCTGCCCAGCTTACTCGCGAGTAATATTTTACAGCAAGATGGTGCAAATGTCAACTTGCCGACAACATAAAAAACGGCAACCGCGCGCGGTTGCCGTTTTGGGTGTTTTAAGCGTTGGCAGTTTCTATGTCGGTCTCGTCGTTGGATTCTTCCTCTTCGCCGTCTTCCATAAACTGTCTTTGCCACGGTTTGGCGCAGATGAAGCAGAAGGAGGTACCGATAACGGCAACACCTGCCCACAAAAGCACCGTCCAATCCCAACCTATGTTCTTGGACAATACAGCGATACCGAAGGTGGAGGTTGCACTACCTACATAGGTGAACGCGTTGAGAATGCCGGATGCGGTGGATACGTTGTTGTATTTTTGGAAATAGGCAGGAATCATACACACAAGCAAGAGGTTGACACCGTGCATACAGCCTGTCAGCAAGGCGGAGAAAAG
>JAZSHG010000179.1:0-2633 GCA_045533135.1 Acutalibacteraceae bacterium | reverse complement strand
GTGTCGGAAGTGTTGATATATTTGGGCTTGGAATCATCCAACACACGTCCGCCAAACGCAATCACATTACCGCGTATATCGATGATGGGAATCATCACACGGTTGCGGAATATATCATAGATGCTGTTGTTGCGGCGACTGCGTGCGCACAAAAATGCCGTTGTCAGCTCTTCATCCTTAAAGCCTTTTTGGCGTAATGCATCGCGCAGGCTGTTAAAATCGCCGGTGGCATAGCCCAAGCCGAAACGACGGATGGTGGAATCGGTGTAGCCGCGGCGATGGAAATAATCGAGCGCCTCTTTGCCGGCAGGGCTATAAAGCGACGCGTGGAAAAAGCGTGCCGCCTCACGGTTGGCTTCCAAGATGCGTGTGCGCAAGCGAGATATGGTGTCGTCTACGTCGTTTTCGGGCATCTTCATTCCTGCGCGGTCTGCCAAAAACTTGACAGCATCGCGATAGTCAAGGTTTTCGATACGTTTGACGAAGGTGATAACATCACCGCCTGCACCACAGCCGAAGCAGTAAAAGGAATTGTTTTCGGGATAGACGGTAAAAGACGGCGTTTTTTCGCCGTGGAAGGGGCAAAGACCGACCAAATTGCGGCCGCGTCTCTTGACCTGCACATAGCCGGAGATGAGCGACTCAATGGGGTTTCGCTGGGTCAATTCCTGCAAAAAGCTGTCAGGTAACGGCACAAAAACGCCTCCTTTCGATAATTATGGATAGGATAGCCGTCAAAATACGGCTTTATACATTTATTCGATCTTGCGCGACCAGCCGGACGGCACAAACAGCGAGGTATACACATCCAGCGCATAGTTATCGGTCATACCGGCGATATAGTCGCCCACCGCTCGCTCGACACCTTCTGATTGCCAAATGGGCTGATACTCCTCAGGCAAACGAGTCGGATCGGCGCAAAAATGATCAAACAAGCCGCCCACGAAATTGTCCACCTTGTTTTCCTCACTTTTGGCGATGGGGTTGTGGTAGAGGTTGTCAAACATAAAGGCGTGCAAGCTATCAAAATACGTTCGTGTTTTATCATCCATGCCGACAAAATCGTCGTGACTGCCGTGAATGATCGCGGTGACGAGCGTATCAATACGCTGGGCACGGCTGTCGCCGAGCGCCTTGCGGATATCCAACGGCACATCGGATTCTGACAGCACGCCTGCACGAATAGCATCATCCATATCGTGATTTATGTAGGCGACCTGGTCGGCAATACGCACCGCGCGGCCTTCCAAGGTAGCGGCTTCCTGCCCTTTGGTGTGGCACAAGATACCGTCGCGCACCTCGGCGGTCAAATTTAAGCCTTTGCCGTCGTTTTCCAGCTTTTCCACCACGCGCACACTTTGCTCATAGTGATGGAATCCTGCCTTCATATGCAAATTGAGGGCACGCTCGCCCGCGTGACCAAATGGGGTGTGTCCCAGATCGTGTCCCAGTGCGATCGCCTCAGTCAGATCCTCGTTAAGCCGCAACGCGCGTGCAATGGTGCGCGCGATCTGCGCCACTTCCAGCGTATGGGTGAGGCGTGTGCGATAGTGGTCACCCTCGGGTGACAAAAACACCTGCGTTTTATGTTTCAGGCGGCGGAAGGATTTGCAATGCAAAATGCGGTCGCGGTCACGCTGAAACACCGTGCGATATTCACACGGTTTCTCCTCTCGTTCGCGCCCCTTGCTGTTCGTCGCTTTGGCGGCACGGGGCGAAAGCCACTCACGCTCCATTTGCTCATATTGCTCACGAGGTGTCACATACCCACCGCCTTTCTTTCGTACTATTTAATAATACGCAAGAAAAATGACAAATTCCTACCTGACTTTTGAAAATTTTTTGAATTTTTCTCAATTTGCCCAAAAATCCCCCTTGCAACAGATGTTGCAAGGGGGATTTCTTTTGTGATTGATATTATGCTTCGGTTGCCTTGTGCAATAAGCTTTTGAATGCGGCAGTATAGGCACCGGAAAGCTTGATGGATCTCATCATCACGATGTTGTTCTCATCCAGCAAATTGAAGTAGCACTCCTCCACATTCACGGAGAATTTTTGGCCGCCGAGCGTAAAGGTGTAGTCACCCACGCCCTTGTACGCCTTCTTTTCTACCGTCTGTGCATTGAGTATGGCCGCCAACGTAACAGCATCCTCTTTTGCCAGCAATAATTCGGCACCGTCTTCTGTGTCGGTGGGCACAAACCGCACGGCATCGTCTGCTATCAGCTGCAGGCTCTCTGCCGGTTCATCCAGATTGCCCTTATCCACGAAAATGCCATTCTCCGCGCTCATTTTGGTGTCGTACACAGCCAAATAGGACACACCGTCTATACCGGTTTCTGTCACAGTCAATGTTTCCTTTTCGGGATCAAGTACCAAACGATAGGTCGTACTGCTGTCTCTATAGGGATCACGACCACTCAACACCGTATCCGTTTCTACTTTGAAATACACCTCATTATTACCACCGCCATAGCGCGCGAAGTGCTTGCCGTTATACACGAAAGCGATACTTTCCGCAAAGTCTTCACCCGCATCTTCAATCGCCATATGCGGTGTTTGATAGTAATATCCCAGCAAACCGGCTTCTGTCATCGTAAAGGTCCAACTCGAAACGGTAAAATGCTCTATGT
>JAZSHG010000043.1:0-4699 GCA_045533135.1 Acutalibacteraceae bacterium | reverse complement strand
AAGGTCGGTGATTCTATGAATTTTGAAATCACAAATGAATTGATTGATACAATAAAACCATATACGGAAAATGTAACAGTAACAATTTCTACCGACAATAAAGATTGGAAAGGTAGAGATTACGAATCGGATTTTGTAACTCTTGATAAGAAAAATAATGTCGGTTTTGAAGTTTTTGATAATGAGATAATTGTGTTTTATTTTACCGACCACTATCATTTTGAAGATTATTCATCTGAATTAGAAGATGGTGAAGATGATTACATAAAAAGAGCAAAGGATTTTATAGTTGAGTTATTGGAAAATAAAATCAAATATATACAAGGTTATAAGGGCAAAAAACTTGCGACCGAAAAATATTATATTGTCTATTCAGACAATTCAGAAGAACGCATTGGTGGTACTTGGTGGGGATTAGAAAGATTTCTTAATCCTTTTGCCAAAAAGGCTGAAAAAACAACCATTTACAAATTTAATAAACTAAGTGGCTGTTTTGAGAAAAATAGCGTATAAATAAAGAAAATCCTCGGTTTTCGCCCGGTTCTTTTTTGGACACGAGAGACAGAAATCCCGTTCACGTAAGTGGGCGGGATTTTTACTTCTTACCTATTACCTCTTCCCTCTTACCTTAGAAAGTCCTTGGGGTTTTGGGAAGTAAGAGGGAATAGGTAGGAGTGAAGAAGTATTGCGGCTTCGCCGCGGATGTGGTATGATAAATGTAAGGCGGTGATAGGAATGGATAAAAAACATATTGCTTTTAATACACATCTGATTCTTTGCTTCTTTCTTTTTGTTGTATTTCTCGGTCTTTCTATAAGTTGTGCAATAGGGAAAGAGATCGTTTTTAGCATTATATTTGCCATACTTGTTTTACTGCCAATGTTCATGTTCGCGATATCGCCTTTATATTTTGTTTTCTCTGAAGAATGCGTTGAAATTATTTATCATTTTGGGCAAAGAGAAACCATTAAATGGCGTGATATTCGAAACATCTCACGAATGGGTGGTTGGGTCGCCACAGGCGGCGGTTTGCCACGTTATGTTATTGCTTATCCCCAAAAAGAGAAAAGGGTGTTTTTTGTGGCTGGGGAGATTCCTGTGACGAGAAAAACAAAAAAGCTCATAATAAAATACTATAAAGGGGAGTTTGTGTTACCTTTTCGCTAAACTGCGCCTACGGAATTTTGGGGAAGTACAAAGCAATAAGTATTGCCACTTTTCCGCTTTTATGCTACAATACACCCAAGGGGAGAGTGAAATTATGAAAAGAGTACTTCTGTCAATGGCAATCATGATGATGATTTTGAGTTTGTCTGCTTGTGGTGTGAAGCCTACCGGCAAAGATACACCAACCGGCAGTGAAACATCCACAAGCGCTCAGCAAGAAAACGGCAACTACACAGAGCTTGCGGACAAGGTGCGTTTGTATAAGCGATCCCCTGTTTCTGCCGCGTGCAGGATACAGATTAAGGATGAAGCGAATACCGTTTTGCTGGATGCCTCGGATATTATGCTTGTTTCTGCAAAATGGTCAGAACAAAACGGGTATTATATACAGCTTGAGTTTACCACAGAGGGATCGGTTGCTTTTGCCAATGCCACCAGAGAAAACATTGGCAAAAAATTATCCATTGTTTTGGATGACCGGGTTTTGATGGCACCTGTGATCGTTTCTGAAATTACGGATGGCAGTGTCATCATTCCCGGCTATAACGATTATGACGCCTTGATCTCCTTCTTTGATATGCTGATTTAGTCGAAAAGCAAGTCGCAAGACTTCCCAAAAGGCCGTGAAAATACATCTTGCCATCGGGTAGAAAATGATGTAAAATGAGGTATACTAACAGTCCAAGGAGGTTGTGTTATGCCTACGTTAAATGTTATGAAATATGCTACAAAGGGAAATAACCTGTATTTGCGTGTGGCACTGGGCCATTTTGCCACCAGCAACTGCCATAGCAACTACTATATTGATGTGGTGTCGCAAAAGGCACGCCTGTCCGAAGCCAAAGCTGTGGCGGAGGAGCTGCGCTCCTCCCTCTACACCAACACGGTGGTGGATACCATCCTGTGCCTTGACGGCACCGAGGTCATCGGCGCCTGCTTGGCGGACAGTCTGTCCAGAGCGGATTTCTTGAATATGAATGCGCACAAGTCCATTTATGTCATTACCCCCGAAACCGCTAACGGTAGTCAGCTGTTGTTCAGAGATAATATCGTGCCGATGATCGCCGGCAAAAACGTGTTGATTTTGGCCGTGTCGGTAGCCTCCGGCAAAACGGTTGAGGCAGCTGTGGATGCCGTGAAATATTACGGCGGTGTTCCCTCGGCTGTGGCGGCTATTTTCTCCACCGCCAAGGAGTGCCGCGGTTTGGCGGTGCACTCTGTCTTTGATCCCAACGACTTGGACGGTTACCAGTCCTATCCGGCACACGAGTGCCCCCTGTGCAAGGCCGGTAAAAAGCTGGATGCCCTGGTCAACAGCCACGGCTTCTCCAAGCTGTGATGCGCTTGACATCTTGCTATATTTGATCATAAAAAATGAGCCGTGGACTCCACGGCTCATTTTTGTATTTGCGGATTGTTGCTGATCTCTAAAATATAGTCAGCAGAAACATTATACAGCCTTGAAAGCTTGATCAAGATGTCGGTGGGAATGTCTCGCTGTCCCAATTCGTAGTTGCTGTAAACCTGTTGAGAACAATTAAGCTTTGCCGCCACTTGTTTTTGCGTCAGATCGTGGTCTTCTCTTAAATCGCGAATTCTACGAAACACATCTCCACCTTCCTTCAAGAAAAAGTATACCCTACTGCGAAATGCAGTATTGACAAATACCGCATTTTGCGGTATTATTGTTTTTGTCGATTAGTGTCGAACATTTTTAGGGAGGTAAAACAAATGAAAAAGATAATCGCTTTGTTCCTTGTTGTGCTCATGATTTCCTGTCTGCTTATCGGTTGTGGCGAAAAAAGCCAAGACGGTGGAGACAACCAAACCGCAACAAGCACGAAAACAGACGGTCAACCACAATGGGTACCGAATCAAAACAACACTCAGCAAAATAAGCCGGCGGCCGTTGGTGACATTTTGGACGCTCCGGAGGTAATTTATACTTCCGAAAAGCTGTATGTCTACTACACATATCCTGCAGAAACCGGAGATCAAACCCTGTCTATGGAGTTGGCCATAGATCAAGTAACTGAAGACACATATGTGATCTACGCGTCCGATGGTCTGCTCAAGTTGAATGAAATTATTTATGAAGTAACAGATACAAGTATAACCAAATACTACAAAGACTCATTTATGGAAGGCTTTGTTAAAAACACGGAACTGCCCCTAGCTGCGTTGCAAAAAGAAAAAGATGGTATGATGGATTTGGTTTTCTTATTTATACTCGACAGCGCAGAATATGATATGTGTAAGTTGCGGAAATCCGATGCCTCTGTCTTTACGCCGACAGGTGACTCGTATGTCTATGACCTCATTTTGGATGGCACGGTAACAGGACAAATCTGCGTTGATAAGGCCACCGGCGTGGTGGTAAAATGTACTGATTCGCAAGGTACTTCTCAGTTTTCCGTACAACAGTTCAAAACCTCCGGCTTTACCATTCCCGCATACAAATAACATCTTCTCCATCGCTTTTATGCTTAAACAGCCGATTCCGCTTGGATTCGGCTGTTTTTTCTTGCATCCCCTCCCCTTTTGTGCTATAATTTGCCAAAAGGAGTGGATGTTATGGAGTATCATATTCGTCGTGTGGATGTGGACACGATCGCTATCGATGCGGCCGAATGGGCGCAGGCAGAGGTTGGCGTTGTGGGCAACAACCCCTGGGCAGATTTTGCGGCGGCGCCTGCCACGACTTTTCAGGTGTTGCGCGGCAACAAAGGCTTTTTTGTGAAGATGCACACCAACGAGTCGCCGTTGCGTGCCGAGGTGGATTGCGAAAACGGCAAGATCTGCACCGACAGCTGTATGGAATTTTTCCTCAAGCCCGATCCGTTCAGCCACAACTATCTCAATTTTGAAGTCAACCCCAAGGGACGTATGCACATCGGCTTTGGGCCCGATCGCCGCGAACGCTTGCACATCGACTGTCCGCGTGATATCTTCCGCGTGGAATCGGACGCCAAAGACGGCGACTGGACGCTCAAATATGAGATCCCCGACAGCTTCCTGCGCACCTATTTTGAGCATGCCTGTTCTGTGATGCGCGGCAACTTCTACAAATGCGGCGACTTGACCGCCAGCGAACATTACGCCGCGTGGGCACCCATTCACACACCCAACCCCGATTTCCATTTGGCCGACTTTTTTGACAAGCTGATCGTTGAGGAATCATAAAAAAACGCCCGTCATCATGACGGGCGTTTTACCTTTTTCACGGCGCTTTCCACGCAGTGGGAAGCGGTTCATCCTCGTTTAAGGGTTTGGGGAATTGGAAAGAGCTATACTCACGCGGTGAGGTGACGTAGACAGGGCGGTTTTTGGCTTTGCATTCCGTTGCCACCGCAATATTCACCTGGCGATCATCCGTTGCCGCCACACACAGCATCGCTTGGTTACAGTCGCCGCGGAAAAATTTGCGCGGCAGATGGCGCACATAGCCTTTTTCGGCCGCCTCCTGCAAAGAGGGACACAGCTGGGGACTGATGACCGTGACATGAGCGCCGCACAAAAGCAACAGCCGTAC
>JAZSHG010000081.1:0-5265 GCA_045533135.1 Acutalibacteraceae bacterium | reverse complement strand
TGCTGGCCGGTCGCATCGGCGACGTGCGCCAAGCGCGTCAAATGCTGCGCAGTCCCAACCGCTTTGAAGAGCAGACCAACGCAGAATGATGTGATTATTTTCGAAAAAGTGAAAATTTTTGCGTTTTGAGGTAGATTTTTTTGAAAAGGTCTGTTATAATAGTCGGTGGTTAAAAAAACGCCCTGTGCGTAAGCATATATTTCAAGGAGGCAAACTCTGTCATGAAGAAGAAAATCAGCACACTCCCCTTCAACGGCACTCCTGAACAGGAAGCCCAGCTCAAAGAAGTGATCGCCGCCAACCGTCATGACCCCAGCCGTTTGATGGGTGTTATGCATGAGGCTCAAAATATCTATGGCTATCTGCCTCTGGAAGTGCAGACCATGATCGCCGACGGCATGAATGTGCCGCTGGAAAAGGTCTACGGTGTGGCCACCTTCTATGCGCAGTTCTCGCTGACTCCCAAGGGAAAATACAACATTTCCGTCTGCTTGGGCACTGCGTGCTATGTTAAAGGCTCCGGCGACATCTTTGACCGTTTGAGCGAGCGTTTGGGTATCGGTGCTGACGAGTGCACTGCCGATGGCAAATTCTCCTTGACCGCCTGCCGTTGCATCGGCGCCTGTGGTCTGGCCCCTGTTCTGACTGTCAACGACGAAGTGTACGGCCGTCTGACGGTGGACGATGTGGATGACATTTTGGCCAAATACGCGGACTAATGCTGTTTGTGCGCGGGACCGGCAAGTCCGGTCCCGCTTTTTTTATCGTCAAGCCCCAAAAATGGGCATACTGTCAGTACATTCGCGAAAAAGGAGTGATACGCGATGCGTCTGTGGCTCGCGATCGTGATATGCAAGCTGGGTAAATTTGCCGGCCGCCTGCTCGGCGGTCGCGGCAGTTCACTGCCCGGCAAACTCGCACTCAAAATCTGCCCTGATGTACTTTCCAGGGTGACGTTACCGCCGCAGGTCATCGCCATCAGCGGCTCCAATGGCAAAACCTCCACCGTCGAAATGGTGGCGGCAGTGTTGCGCGCCGCCGGCAAAACGGTGGCATATAACCGCGAAGGCTCTAACCAGATCGAGGGCATCACCACCCTCATCTTGGGCAACGCCACCTTTGGCGGTGCTGTCAAAGCGGATGTACTGCTGATGGAAGCAGACGAGCGCTATGCCGCCCGCACCTTCCGCTATTTTTCACCCACCCTGTTTGTGGTCACCAACCTCTACCGTGACCAGCTCACCCGTAACGGCCATCCCGAATGGGTGTTTGACGCCCTGCGTCCTGCCGTGTCGGGCAATACCCACCTGTTGCTCAATGCCGATGATCCCCTGTCCTCTTGCTATGCCGTCGGGCAGGAGCAGGTCAGTTGGTTCGGCCTGGAGCCCACCGCCGCCGCTTTTGATACCCCCACGGGCATCTATAACGACGGCGCAGTCTGCCCATTGTGCCGCGCGCCGATGACCTATGATTTCGTGCATTATAATCATATCGGCGGCTACCGTTGCACCGCTTGCGATCACCGCCGCCCCACCCCCGATTTTGCCGTCACCAAGATGGATCTGGAAAGCGGCGAGTTGGTCATCAACAATGAGGTGTCGATCCACCTCGCGTTTACGAGCATCTATAACGTCTGCAATGTGCTGGCGACCTATGCTGTCGGACGCCTTTGCGGTGTGGACAGCGATATCATCCGCCAAACGGTGGATAACTTTGTGCTGAAAAACGGCCGTCTGGTGCAATTCACCCTCGGCGCGCACAAAGGCACCCTGCTTACCAGCAAGCACGAAAACAGTGTAGCCTACGATACCAACCTGCGCTATATCCGCCAAACGACCGACCCTTGTACCGTGATGATCATTGTCGATGCGGTCAGCCGCAAATATTTCACCGCCGAAACAAGCTGGCTGTGGGATATCGATTTTGACCTTTTAAACGCCGACCATATCCAAAAGGTGGTGCTGTGCGGCCGCTATGCCAACGATCTGGCACAGCGTATGACCTATACCCAACTGCCGCCCGAAAAATGGTGCGTTTGTCCCTCGATCACCGACGCCTGTGAACAGCTCAAAGCCACAGGTGACGAGCACCTGTATGTGGCCACCTGCTTCTCCGATAAAGGCAAGCTGTTGGCGCTGGTAGAAAAGGAGGATGTGTGATGCGTATCCTTCACTTGTATCCCGATGAGATGAATCTTTACGGCAGTTATGCCAACCTGACGGTGCTTACTCGCCAGTGGGAAGCGCTCGGGCAATCCGTCACTGTCATCCCCGTCAAAGCAGGCGATGCGGTGGATTTTGCCGACGTTGATCTTGTATATATGGGTGCCGGTACCGAGCGTGCACGCGATGCGGTGCTGGCGCGTATGCAACACTTTGCCAAACCGTTGGCAGAGGCTGTGGAGGCAGGCTTGCCGCTGTTGTTTGTCGGCACGGCGCTGGAACTGCTCGGTCAGACCATCACCGCCCCCGATGGCACTGTCGCCAACGGATTA
Source organism: Acutalibacteraceae bacterium (assembly GCA_045533135.1). Lineage (GTDB taxonomy): Bacteria > Bacillota > Clostridia > Oscillospirales > Acutalibacteraceae > HGM12789. Next base: position 2,771 of record JAZSHG010000081.1, on the reverse strand, counting down.
GGCATTGCCGAATTTGCCGTTACGCAGACTGCCACCCGTATTGTGGGGGATGTGTTGGGGGATTCGGGGCTTTGTGGCGAGCCTGTGGTCGGCTTTATGAACAAGTGCACCCATCTGACAGGGGTTAATACCCCTCTCATCTCCGCTTGCCGCTTGGGCTTCGGCAACGCCGCCGAAAAGGATGGCGAAGGCTGGCGCAAGGGCAATGCCTTTGGTTCCGAGCTGACAGGGCCGCTGTTGGTAAAAAATCCTGCCCTGTTGCGCGCCGTGACCGAAACTGTATGGAACTATAGAGCGATGCCCCTGCCCGAAGTGTGGCCCGAAGAGCCGTACGCCGCGGCAGGCTATGTCCAAACGGTGCAGCAACTGACCTTGCGCGCCAACGGCGGCTAAAAAGGAGGTTGAGCCGTATGCGTATGCGGCGCAAAAAGCATTTGGATGAGCGTATGGCCGCCTGTGGCGACTACCTCATCAGTCTGATGAACGACGACCGCCGCTTTGATAAAGTGGTGGAAGGGGAGGCGCTGCTCGATCTGCCTACCCTGTTCGGCCGCACCGCCCCTGTGGAGCTGGAGATCGGTTGCGGTTGCGGTCAGTTTATCTGTGAGCTCGCGCAAAAGCACCCCGACACCGACTTTTTGGCGGTGGAAAAGGTGGATAACGTCATTGTGGTGGCGGCAGAAAAAGCCAAAGCACTGGGACTTTCTAACGTGCGGTTTTTGCACAGCGGTGCGGAATATTTGTTGCGCTATCTCCCTGTCGGCGGCATCGACCGCCTCTATCTCAACTTTTCCTGCCCCTATCCCAAAGCGAGCTACGCCACCCACCGCTTGACCCACCGTCGCTTTTTGGAGCTGTATGCACGTCTGCTCAAAGATGGCGGCGAAATCTGGCAAAAGACCGGTAACCGCCAGCTTTTCGCCTTTTCGGTGGAGGAATTTTCCGCCTGCGGCTGGCAACTGCACAATCTCTCGCTTGATCTGCACGCCGATGGGATGGAGGACAATATTGTGACCGAATATGAGCAAAAATTCGTGTCGCAAGGCCTGCCCATCTACCGCCTCGAAGCGCAAAAACCAAAAACATAAACCACACCACGCCGTAAATTTTGCGGCGTGGTGTTTTTTGTGCAACCCTACAAATTTGGCCAATCATATTGACGACTATGTACTTTTTATATATAATTTAATTGTAATCAAAAATTATTTTGGTGAAAATTCAAAAATCAAAGGAGATGAGCCCCATGAACGGCACGGTTGACACACAAACAGAATCATATTATCGGGGGCTTGACGTCCGCCAGCCCCCTCGACTAAAAGGAGCTGATACTATGAAAAAATTGACAGCATTGTTGCTTGGCATATTGTTGCTTGTCAATATTGTTGCCTGTGCGGCGCCTGCCGACGATGCTGGTGGCACAACAACCACCACCGAAAGCAGAACCCGAGCGACATCCGGTGGCGGGACAACGTTGCCGCCGAAAGGGAGTACCACCGGCCAAGTCACCACAACGGAAAGCGTAACGACAACCACCACCGATGATAGAATCACCCCCACCCAGACAACCGTCGACCTTATTGACAGCAGCGATGCGTATTTGGGAATGAGTATGGAGATATTTTCGGGCGGCATTTCCGTATATGCCAACGACGAAAAGCATAGCGGCGGCGGTCTGTATTATGACTATCTGGAGAAAACCATAGGCAGAGAGGAAATAAAAGCATATACGACCGAAGTGCAAGCCAAACTGGAAGCCGAACGCTATGCCAATCCGGGAAACAGCGTGCAACAGTGGCTGCTGGATTTCAAAATCCCGCGCGAAACCGCTGAAGCGGTTAACGAGGAATTTAAAATAGTTTACGCCGGCAAAGAAGAATATGCACAATTCGTTTATACCGACGAGGAAATCAACGACATATACACTCTGACGGCGGAGCAATATAATCAAAAGTACAAAGCGCCGACCGCCGTGGTTGTTGGCTCGAAGCTATATTCGTTTGCTTGGTTCATCGAAAAGCCCGTTGACCTTTGGCTGCAGTACGGCTTTACCGTTGCACAAATCAGCGAAATCGTTGAAAACGGGAAAAAGGCGGGCTTCCCCTCCATATTTGTTGAAAAGATAGAGAAAAAATGCAAGGTCTATACCGCCATCGTGCAGGGTGAAGAGCTCGCCGAGGGCGAGGGCGAATACAGCTTGCCTGTATATGTGTATGCCAACCCGACGAAGTTCAACGGAATGCACGGGTCGCTATACACCTACATCCAAGAGAATTTTGATTCAGAAAAGGTGTTTTGGCTCAGAAATGATGCCTACAAAATGAAAAGATTTAAGGATTATTCCAACGTGGGAGAAACGCCGCATTGGTGGGTGTCTCAATTGGAAATCCCGCGCGAAAAATTTGTTGAGCTCAACGAGCAGGACAAGGAAAACTATAAAGACCGGCCATGGGCGTTGGAAAACTTCACCTTCACCGATGAGGAAATTAACGATATCTATACCCTCACCACCGAAGAGTTTAACCAAAAGTATAAAGCATCCACAGCCGTCTTGAATGGGGAAATCCTTTATAGCTTCAACTGGCTTTATAAGTGCGATGTCCAAACCTGGCAAAGCCATGAGCTCGGCGTTGAGAACGTGCAAGCAGCCGTCGCCGCCGCCAAAGCAACCCACGGTTTTTCGCAGGATATGATCAAGGTCGTTGAGGAAAAACTGAGCGACTATATCGCCTTGCTCAACGAAAAATAACGCACAGCACATATAAAAATCCGCC
>JAZSHG010000193.1:0-6254 GCA_045533135.1 Acutalibacteraceae bacterium | reverse complement strand
TCGGTTCTATCGGCGGTAAAGACTCGATGAGCGGTAGCTTTGAAGATCTCGATGTACCGCCCACGCTGGTGTCCTTTGCGGTCACTACCGAAAAGGTGAAGGATATCGTTTCGCCTGAGTTCAAGAAAGCGGGCAATCGTGTCATTTGCGTGGCACCCGAAGTGGACGAAAATCAGCTTCCCAAGACCGAATCCCTGCTCGCTGTGTTTGCGCAGGTGACTGACCTGTTGCGCAGTGGCAAAGCCGTTTCCTGCTATACCCCCGGTATGGGCGGCTTCGGTGAAGCGGTGATGAAGATGGCGTTTGGTAACGGATTCGGCTTTAAGTTTGCCGACACGCTGACGCTCGATGACATCTTCGGTTGGAACTACGGCACCTTCCTTTTGGAAGTGACCGAGGATCTTGATCCTAAAAACACCATCGGTGTTGTCACCGATGACGGCGCGTTCACCTTTGGTGCAGAGTCGGTGCCGATGGCAACTCTGCTCCAAAAATACGAGGATAAGCTGGAAAGCGTGTATTCCTGCAACATTCCTGCAAGCGGCGGCAACATGGAGAACTTCTCCTATACCGCCACCGAGCGCAAGGCACCCGCCATCAAGGTGGCGCGTCCCAAAGTGCTTATCCCTGCGTTCCCCGGCACCAACTGCGAGTTCGATAGTGCCAAAGCGGTGCGTGATGCCGGTGCCGAGCCCGAGATTATGGTCATCAAAAACTTGACTGCCGCCGGTATCCAGCAGTCTGTGGAGAATTTTGCCAAAGCGCTCAAAACAGCGCAGATCGTCTTTATCCCCGGCGGCTTCTCCGGCGGTGACGAGCCTGATGGCAGTGCCAAGTTTATTACCGCTTTCTTCCGCAATGCGGTTATCAAAGAGGGCGTAACCGAACTGCTCGAACAGCGTGACGGTCTGATGTGCGGCATCTGCAACGGCTTCCAGGCACTCATTAAGTTGGGACTGGTGCCCTACGGTCGCATCATCGACACCGATGAAACTTGCCCGACACTGACCTTCAACACCATTGCGCGTCACCAGTCTCGCATCGTGCGCACGCGCGTGGCATCGAACAAGTCTCCGTGGCTGGCAAACACCAACGTCGGTGACATTTACAACGTGCCGATTTCCCACGGTGAAGGCCGCTTCCTTGCGGATGAGAAGCTGATTCTGGAGCTGGCGAAAAACGGACAGATCGCCACGCAGTATGTGGATCTCGACGGCAATGCTACGGGCGACGTGCGCTTTAACCCCAACGATTCGCTCTATGCGATTGAGGGTATCACCTCTCCTGACGGTCGCGTGTTCGGTAAAATGGGACACAGCGAGCGTATCGGCGAAGGCTTGTATAAGAACGTCGAAGGCAACTATAACATTCGTATGTTTGAATCTGCTGTTCAATATTACAAATAAACGGAGGTATTTCCATGACTTACAAGACCGATATTGAAATTGCACAGGCCTGTCAAATGCGCCCCATTGGCGAGATTGCCGCGGCGGCACACGTTGACGAGCAATATATCGAGCCCTACGGCCGGTATAAGGCAAAGGTCGATCCTGTACTTCTCAAGGAGACCGATCGTCCCGACGGTAAACTGATTTTGGTTACTGCGATCACACCTACCCCTGCTGGTGAGGGTAAAACCACCACCACGATTGGTTTGGCAGACGGCTTGCGCCGCATCGGCAAAGATGTGACCGTGGCTCTGCGTGAGCCTTCCCTGGGCCCTGTGTTCGGCGTCAAGGGCGGTGCCGCAGGTGGCGGTTATGCGCAGGTCGTGCCGATGGAGGATATCAACCTGCATTTCACCGGCGACTTCCACGCAATTGGTGCGGCCAACAACCTGTTGGCGGCAATGCTGGACAACCACATTCAGCAGGGCAACGCACTGGGAATCGATGTGCGCCGCGTGACCTGGAAACGCTGTCTGGATAAGAACGTCCCCCAGCTGCGTTTTATCTTTGATGGTATGGGCGGCAAAGCCAACGGCGTGCCGCGTGTGTACGGCTTCGATATCACTGTGGCCAGCGAAATTATGGCCGTTTTGTGCCTGTCCTCGTCGCTGACCGACCTCAAAGAGCGTCTTTCTCGCATCGTGGTCGGCTATACCTATAATGATGAGCCTGTCACCTGCGGACAGCTCAAAGCAGCCGGTGCTATGACCGCTCTGCTGAAAGAAGCTATCAAGCCCAATTTGGTGCAGACCTTGGAAGGTACTCCTGCGTTTGTACATGGCGGTCCCTTCGCCAACATCGCACACGGTTGCAACTCGGTGATGGCAACTCGTCTGGCGCTGAAAATGGGTGACTACACCGTAACCGAGGCCGGTTTTGGCGCTGATTTGGGTGCGGAGAAGTTCCTCGACATCAAGTGCCGCATGGCAGGTCTTACCCCTGCGGCGGTGGTTGTGGTGGCTACGGTGCGCGCACTGAAGATGCACGGCGGCCGTCCCAAGACTCAACTGGGCGAAGAGGATATCCCCGCGCTGGAGCAGGGTATTCCCAACCTGTTGCGCCACGTATCCAACATCAAAAACGTTTACCGTCTGCCTTGCGTGGTGGCGGTCAACCGCTTCCCGACCGATACCGACAAGGAAATCGAGTTTATCGTTGAAAAATGCCGTTCTTTGGGCGTCAACACCGTGTTGTCCACTGTGTGGGCAGATGGTGGCAAGGGCGGCGAAGAGCTCGCCCACGAGGTCGTGCGCCTTTGCGAAGAGGAAAAAGGTGACTTCACCTTCTCCTATGAGCTGGATTGCAGCATTGAAGAGAAGATCGAAGCGGTGGTCAAAAAGGTGTATGGTGGCGACGGCGTCAACTTTATGCCTGCGGCAAAGAAGCAGATCGAGCGTCTTGCTGAGCTGGGCTTTGACCGTATGCCTGTGTGTATTGCCAAAACGCAGTACAGCTTCTCGGATGATCCCACCAAGCTTGGCGCACCCGAAGGCTTCACTGTGACGGTGAAAAACGTTAAGGTATCCGCCGGTGCCGGCTTCATCGTAGTGCTGACCGGTGATATTCTGACTATGCCCGGCCTGCCCAAATCTCCTGCGGCAGAGCGCATCGACGTCGATGCCGACGGTCGTATTTCGGGTTTGTTCTGATTTTAAAATGCATATAAATAACAGCAGCACCGATTCTGTGCTGCTGTTATTTTTGCGCAAATGAAAGGCTTCGGTCACTGACCGAAGCCTTTCAAATTGTCAGATATATTGCCACAAGTCCTCGTGGGGAGCGGCCATCACCGAGCTGGCGGCGAACAGCCCTTGACTGCGAGCATAGTCGGCACCAGATTCTACCGCCGCGACCACATCACTGACCGCGCCGGTGATCATCACCACGCCTTTACCGCCCATACCACGGGACAAGCGCAGATCCATAATATCCACCTTTGCAGTTTTAACCGCCGTATCGGCCGCTTTGATGGCACTGGCACCCGAATAGGTTTCGATAACGCCAAGCGCACCCTGTGGAGCAGTTTCCTGCACGCCCATGAGTGCATCGATGACCACCTTGTCAATACGTCCCATCATTGTGGCGTCGATGACGTAGTGCATATATTTGGCGCGCACGTGTTCCAGCGCGGTCTGCACCGATGCCAGCTCGCCCGTGATGATCAGCTCATACTTACCGGGGCAGGAGGAATGGGCAGAAATCAAGCGAATATTGGCGGATTTCAGGGCATCGTCACAGGCCTCAACGCCTTTGGCGATGCTTTTGATCTCGATAACGCCGACTGCATAATACATAAGACATACGCCTTTCTTACAGTTCATCAATCACAGCGAATTTGGATAGAGCCTGCGCTGACTGTGGTGACTGTTCCGTCAACCGAACTGTGGATATTGGTGGAAATACCCTCTGCCGCTTTGGCAACAAGTTGACCAACCGTCACGCGATCACCAACCTGCACGCAAGCAATAGCAGGAGCGCCTACGTGTTGATGTAAGGGAAGGGTAATTATTTTTGGATTAAAAGTGGTATCGCGATAAGCAGGGTGACCGTCGAATGGGCCAACACCCAGCCGCTGGATAAAGCGAGCACGGGGGAGAAGGCGACCATCGCGATCGGGGTGCGGTACAGCCTCTTTATTGCCCATATAGCGCAGATGGTTTTTCGCCAAAATGCCCTTTACCTGCGTATACACGCGGCGAGGACTGATGCCTTGCGTGCAAGCGGTCAACTCACAAATACCACAGTTACTGCAGACATTGGCCGCAGTAAACTTTTCGGGTTCTGCCTCTACTGCAGACAGGGGTGTACGCACAATTTTGTGCGGCTCCAAAGGATAACCCAGCAGTGCGCGAGGGCACATATCGGTGCACATGCTGCACTGGCAGCAGTTGGAGGTGGCTCGCACGTTGACTGCGCAATTTTCCGTCAGTTTAGAGATGATGGCAGGAATATCACGAGGGAGCACAAGAAGTCCTTTGGTGGTTTTCTTAATCACCGCGGTTTCGGGATCCACAATGGCGCCCATCGCAGGGCCGCCATCCAGCACCACATAGCCGTCAGGCACAGTGACACCAAAGGCATCGAACAACTCTTTAATAGGCGTGCCAACGGGCACACGCACGACAACAGGGTCTTTCACCTTGCCGTTGATGGTCACCCATTTTTGAGTGACAGCATCGCCGTTTTTCACAGCGCGAGAAATATTATACAGCGTTTCCGCATTGAGCACGATAACGCCCTGCGTAATCGGCAGGCAACCCGGCTGTACCACGCGGCGCAACACCTGATAGATCAAGATGATCTCATCACCCATTGGATATACATCGGGCAAAACAGAAACCTGCACATGAGGGGATAGCTTTTGCCCATGGGTAAGGTGAAGCTGTACGGCGGTGTGATTCTCAACACCTAAATACGCCTGACGGATACCTGTGGCCGTAATCACCTGCTCTGCGCCATCGCAAACATCAGCCAAATGCCGTTGCAAAATGGCGAGGTCCGTGTACAGGAGCGGCTCGCACTCGGCGGCATTGATGATGAGAGAATCGGCACCCTCTGCAAGCTTGAAGGCGGCAGGAAAACCGGCACCGCCGGCACCGACGCAACCGCTGTTTTGTATGCAATTTTTAAGTTGTTGCAAATCCATGTTGCGTCATCCTTCCCGAAAGGAATCAGTCGATAATCCCCACGACAACAGCGTCCACAGGGGTGGCGGGGTTGTTGAGTGCCAAACGCGCGCCACTGCCGGTGGTGATGAGTACATTCTCACCGATACCGGCACCAACGCTGTCCACAGCGACGATGTATTCATCTGTTTCTACCTGGTTTTTCACCAGTTGGATCTCCAAAATCTTGAAACCAACAATATCTTCGTTTTTGCGGGTGGACACGATGTGTCCAACAACTTTACCCATCAACATAGGTGTTATCCTCCGCTCTCTTATTCTTTGACAATGTGAACTTTGGCGCCGTTACCAATACCGGCGGCATTGGCATCGTCGGTGTCCACGTGCATTTCCAGACGGAACGCATCGCTCACGCGCACCTGCACGTCATAGAAACGGGTGCGGCGCTCACCGTTCACATCAACAGTGACATAGTCGCAATCTTTCACGCCAAAACGTGCGCCGTCTTCCAAGCTCATGTGGATGTGGCGGTTGGCGATGATACAGCCCTCATTGATGGTGACAACACCCTTGGGGCCGACAATGGTGATACCGGCAGAGCCGGCAATTTTTCCGGATTCTCTGACAGGCGGCTTGACCTTCAAGGTGTAGGAGTCGGTGCGAGAGATTTCCACCTGCGTATCTTTGCGCAGGGGGCCGAGCACACGCACGTTTTCAATGGGGCGCAGGGAGGGGCCAATGATGGTCAAGCACTCCTTGCAAGCATATTGACCGGGCTGGGACAGGTCCTTGATAGGCTGTAATTCGTAGCCCTTGCCAAACAGGATGTCGGTGTGCTCACGTGTCAAGTGAATGTGGCGGTTGGAAACGCCGACAGGGATGTCCATCGGGGCGTCTGCAGGAGTTTCCTCCAAAATACGGCGCACAATAGCGGCCAAAGCATTCGCATCAATATCCATCGAAAAAGTCCTCCTTTATTGCAAAACCTTATATATAAATGAAAATTATTGACAACATTATGAACCTGGGTGAATGGGTGGGCGGCAGGCGCCCGGCCCCGCCCCAAAGGGGGCGTGGCGGCACCCCACGATGCCGTTAATTATTTCAGAACGGGCAGCAGTTTTTCCACATCGTTGTGGGGGCGGGGAATCACATGGGTGGCAACGACTTCGCCCAGACG
>JAZSHG010000127.1:0-2325 GCA_045533135.1 Acutalibacteraceae bacterium | reverse complement strand
CAACTGATGGATATCACCGTCAAGGAGCTCATTTCCGACAGCCGCCTGCAAGCGGCAGGTATGAAAGCCATCGCCGACCGCGTACCTACCGGTATGGCGGTGAGTTTGATGGACTTGTCGGTGGAGGCGGAGTGCTTTGGCGCGACCGTCAAATTCTCCGACGACGAGGTGCCCACCGTTGTGGGTGCCGTGGTGCAGGATGAGGACGATGCCGCGGCGCTCGTGGTGCCCGAAGTGGGGGCTTGCCGCACAGGACTGTATATCGACGCGGTGAAAGATGCCGCCGCGCTCATCAATGACCGCCCCGTGATGGCCGGTGTGATCGGCCCGTTTTCACTGGCAGGCCGTCTGATGGATGTCAGCGAAATCATGGTGCTTTGCTACGAGGAGCCCGAAATGGTGGAAACCGTTTTGGATAAGTGCGTACAGTTCACCATCAACTATTGTAAAGCCTACAAAGAAGCCGGCGCCAACGGCGTGGTGATTGCCGAGCCGCTCGCCGGTATGCTCTCCCCCTCTTTGGCAGAGGAGTTTTCTCACCCTTATGTCAAGCAAATCGTTGACGCGGTGCAGGATGACAACTTCGCCGTTGTCTATCACAACTGTGGCGACAACGTGGCGCGCATGAAAGAAGGCATCTACGGCATCGGCGCGGCCGCCTATCATTTCGGCGATGCTGTCCGTTTGGCAGATATGTTTGAGGGCGCGCCCTCTGATGCGTTGGTGATGGGCAACGTCAGCCCTGCCGCACAGTTGCGCAACGGCACGCCCGACTCGGTCAAAGCGGCAACGCTGGCTGTGTTGCAGGATTGCCACCAATACCCCAACTTCGTGCTGTCCAGCGGTTGCGATATTCCGCCGCTGTCACCGTGGGAAAACATCGATGCAATGTTTGAGGCTGCCGACGCCTTCTACGCGGCGGTGTAATGGTCAAGATCGGAATTTGCCCGGGGTGAGCCCCACCTGCTTTTTGAACACCTTACAAAAATAGCTCTGGTCGGGGAATCCCACCGCCACGGCGATCTCCACCAGTGACAGGTCAGTGGACAAAAGCAACCGTTTGCCTGCTTCCACACGCACTTGGCACAGGTGATCGCGAAAGGATATGCCGGTGGTCTGATGAAACAGGGTGGAGAGATAGTTGGGGCTTATCCCCAAATACTCCGCCACATCGGACAGGGTGAGCGGCTCGTTGTAGCGCTCACCGATAAAGGATAGGGCGCGGCGCACATAGTGATTGCCCTTATCCTTTTCGTACAGCACCGAATCCAGACACGCCAGTGTCATATCCTGCAAAGGTTGGCACAGCGCATCGGCATTGGCGGCGCGCAGTAACAATTCGGTCGTGCGGCGCGCGGTTTCGAGGGTGGATTCCGCTGACGCGCCCCCCTCGATCGTCACGCGCGAGAGCTGTACTGCCAGCTCCACCGTACGCATACGCGCGGTATCCGTCACGCCGCCCTCGGTGTAGAGGATATAGGCCAGCAGTTGTTCAAGCTGTTTTTTGACCTGGCGGCGGTTGCCCACACGCACCTGTGTAAGCCACTCCTTCTCCTTTTGGAGAAAATCCGCGGCAGAGGCATGCAGACCCGTTTCCTTAAACAGCTGCAAATGCTCGTTGATGCGCGATTGTTGGGAGAGCCGCTCCTGCGAACGGCGCAATGTCGCCTGCTCGCCCGTAAGCAAGGGTGATAGCAGATGCTCTACCAGGCGCTTAAGCTGTTGCACACGCGGCGGCGGCAACACACGCAGGCTTCCGCTCTCGTCATACAGCTCCAGCGCCACCGCCGGCGGCAACCGATGCTTTTCGGCCACCTCGCCCACCAGTGTGCTGTCGGGGGCGTCCATCAAAAAGGGACCCAGCAGTACGGTGGCAAGCAACACACCACCGTGAGCAAGCGGAAACGCAATGTGGTTGAGCTGAGCATCGCAGGAAAAGATGTAGGCTTCACCGATCTCCTGCGCGCGATGCCCTGCCTGTGCGTGCAGTTGCACGCAGGCGTTTTCTGCCAGCACGTATTGGCGTAGTAGCGCACAATAGCTGTTTTGCCCACCCAGCGTTTGCAAAATGCCGCCTTCGGCGTCGATCAACTGGATCGGCAGATCCACAAATGCCTGTAAGGTTGCCAGCACATCGTGCAAGCGCTCGGCCGATACCAAAGAATAAATACCGTTATTCATAGCTCACCTTAAAAAAAGAAAATTTTTCGTAAAAAAAAGCAATACGCATTCTACTGTAATCCAGTATACTACATATATAACCTGTAATGCAATCAAAAAAACGACAATTTAACATTTTTATTTTCGGAGGTCATCAATATGGAT
>JAZSHG010000239.1:0-2572 GCA_045533135.1 Acutalibacteraceae bacterium | reverse complement strand
CTTGGGGATGACAAAATTGAAAGCATTTTTGACCAGCTCAAAGGTGATGGCGGTGTCCGAGAAGCACTCACCGTCAGCAGTGACAGGGGTAGGCTTGTCACAAAAGACGCGCATACGTGTACCACGCAGATGTTCGCAGATGTCAAGCGACAGATGTGTTCCGGCACGGTATTTTTTTAATAGCCCCAAGACCTTAAGTTTGCCGACCTTGCGCACCAGCACAAAGTCCAAAAGGCCGTCGTTTGGCTTGGAAAGGGGCGCGGCGTGATAACCGCCACCGTAATATTGACCGCTGGCGGCAAGGGAGAAGAGGAAATCGCCCTCACGCGTCACTTCACCATCGGGGGTGTCCATCACCACGCGCAGTTTGCAACCGATACGGTGGCACAAAACGTCCAAAACGGCCAGCTTGTATGCCATCGGGCCGGAAACGAGCGGCCAGTGCTTGTACCGCACCATTTTCCATGCCACCAAGGCGTCCATGCCCATCGCACAAATGTTGACGGAAAGGTAGTTCCCACAACGGATACCGTCCACAGGACAGGCAGTGCCTTCGATCAATGAAGGCAGATCAAAAAAGTCGGCTTCGGTGCCAAAACTACGGATATAGTCATTGGCAGAGCCGCAAGGGATAACTGCCAGTTCAGCAGTGGAGCAAGCAGGGATACCGGCGGCTGTTTCGGTTAGTGTGCCGTCACCGCCACAGGCATAGATGCGCACAGCGCCGCCTTTTTCGAATTCCTCACTGGCGATGCGTGTTGCATCGCCGGAAGCGTTTGTCTCGCGGATGGCATATTCACCGCCGTGTTCCTTGAAATAGGCCTCTATTGCAGGAATGATCTCAATAGCCTTGCGCGTTTTGCCGGCAGCAGGGTTGACGATGAATATATGACGCATAAAAACGCCTCGCTTTCCGATTTTTCAGTCCTTTATTTGAAATACATATACAGTTGACATTTGAGCATACCGTTATAGAGCTTGCGCCGCTTGTCAGCACGCTATCCAAAACAGGTTTCAAAATCCTCATCGGGGCTGATGATGGCGCGGCTCCAATGTGGACGATTGGGCATCACGTGCCCCAGCACACGATAAAGCTCGCGTGCGCTTTCCACATCCATCAGGCGCTCGCCATAGGGTGGATTGCAAAGCACTACACCGCCGTCGGCAGGATAGCGAAAACTGCGTGCATCCTTGACCTCGGCCTCAACACAGCCGCCCACACCTGCTTTGGCGGCGTTGTCACGGGTGAGTGCCACAGCCGCAGGATCAATGTCACCGCCTACCGCATGAAACGGAATGTCCAAGCATTCCATTTCACGTGCATACCGCCGCTCAGCTTGCCAAACGGCAGGATCGATGGTGTTCCACGCCATCGCCGCAAATTTGCGACGTATGCCGGGGGCGATACGCTTGGCGGAAAGCGCCGCTTCGATCAGCAGTGTGCCACTGCCGCAACAAGGGTCGCACACGAAAGAGGCCTTGCGCGCACGGGTGATATCCACAATGGCCGCCGCCAGCGTTTCCTTGATGGGGGCGCCGCCGGCCTGTTCACGATAGCCACGTTTGTGCAGACCGGCACCGCTGGTGTCGATCAGCAAGGTGACTTCGTTTTTGAGAATGGTAAATTGAATTTGTACCGTCGGGCCGGTTTCCTCAAACCAAGAGATGTGATAACGGCTTTGCAGACGGTCAACCACAGCTTTTTTGATAATGGCTTGACAATCGGGAATACTGTGTAGGTCGGAGTTGAGTGACCAGCCCTTGACAGGGAAACGATCCTCACGACCGATCCATTGTTCCCAAGGGAGTGCTTTGGTGCCTTCAAACAGCGCATCAAAGCTGTGCGCCTCAAAATGCCCCATGCGGATCTGGATGCGCTCCGCGCAACGGGATTGAATGTTGGCGCGTGCCAACAATGCGGCATCACCCGAGAACAGCACACGACCGTTTTCAGGTTGCACATTTTCCGCACCCATACGGCGCAGTTCATCTGCCACAATGCCTTCAATGCCAAATAGGCAAGGCGCACAAAGCTCCATAAAGCTTCCCTCCGAGGAAAAAGAATAAGCATATCCAACACATCATATCATAAAGTGGAAGAATTTTCTACCCCCTAAATGAAAGAAATGAAAAATTTCAAAAAAACTGAAAAATAATACTTGACAACGCGTGGCAAGTGTTGTATTATAGTCAAGCGGTTTGCGCCGTGCATATATGCACCATTAGCTCAGTTGGTAGAGCACCTGACTCTTAATCAGGGTGTCCCGGGTTCGAGCCCCTGATGGTGCACCATATGGCCCGTTGGTCAAGTGGCCTAAGACTCCGGCCTCTCACGCCGGCAACAGCGGTTCGAATCCGCTACGGGTCACCAAAAGTCGGTGCCGATGGCGGTGAGGGTACACCCGTTCCCATCCCGAACACGGCAGTTAAGCTCACTTGCGCCGAAAATACTTGGCTGGAAGCGGCCCGGGAAAATAGGTAGGTGCCGACATATATTGCTCCTTAGCTCAGTCGGTAGAGCGCATGACTGTTAATCATGATGTCGTCAGTTCGAGCCTGACAGGAGCAGCCA
>JAZSHG010000197.1:0-5778 GCA_045533135.1 Acutalibacteraceae bacterium | reverse complement strand
CTCTTCATCCCAACGCCACAAACCATATATATAAGGAACCAACATACCGCCACTCATCAAAAACAGCGAGTAAAGCGACATATTCCCGGGTTTGAGTATGCGAAAACCCAAAAGGCTGTATAACAGCCCGCACAGCGCCAGCGCAGAAGCCAGGATTGCCGAAAAAGGTGAAAAGGACAGCTTGAAACCGCCGATCGCCCAGAAAATGACCGCCGTCAGCAGACCACTGCTCATATTAAAAGAAAGTCCCACCGCAGGTGCTGTACCGACGACCGACTGATATTTCTTGGAAATGGAAAAATCCACCGCCAGCAACACCGTTGCGGCAATAACTAACGCATAGTCCATCTTACCACTCCTTTTCCTTATTTTAGCAAATGTTTTTTCATGTTTATATAGACTTTTCACCAAAAAGTGTGATAAAATCATCAAAAAGGAGGTGGCGTGTTGGCAGAAGGATATAAAAGCACAAGTACCGTTTTGCTGACGGACATGATGGCGACCGAGTTGTCAGTCAACCATGTCAATTTACATGTGCCGTCGAGTCATCCGATAGACGACTCACATATCCATGACCGCTGTGAGATTTACGTCAACATCAGCGGCGATGTGGTTTTTGAGGTGGAAAATCACCTGTATCCCGTTTCACGCGGTAGTGTCATCCTCACTCGATCGTTTGAATATCACCATTGCATCTATCGTTCCGACAAGCGGCACGAACACTATTGCCTGTTTTTCGCGGCGCAAGAAAATGCCGATTTTTTGACCGCCTTTTTCGGGCGTGAAAAAGGGAGAAACAACCTTGTGCAGTTGGATGAGCCGTCACTCACCAAACTGTGTGGACTGCTCGACGGGCTGATACAGCAGGATGCCTCACCGCTTTCTCAGCGCATACGTTTTTTGCAGGTGTTGGATATGATCGAGCGGCAGTTGCATGTCGTCTGCGAATCGCGTACGCTCGTTTTGCCGCCCGATGTGGCAAAAGCGCTGCGCTTTATGGATACCCACCTGACCGAATCCATTACCGCCGCAGCACTCTCTGCGCAATGCAACGTCAGTATCAACACGCTCGAGCGACACTTTCGTGCCGCCTTGGGCATCACACCGTTGGCACTGTTGCGGCAAAAGCGGCTGGTGCTATCGGCACAGCTGTTGCGCGCGGGCAACTCGGTCACCCAAGCGGCGCAAAATAGCGGCTTTGCCGATTATTCGCACTATATCCAGCTGTTCCGCAAACAATTTGGGGTCACCCCGATGCAATATCAAAAGATGGCGGCAACGGCGAAAATGTGACTTGTGGTGAGGCGGAATTTATGGTATACTGAACACGTTAACTTGAAAGACGAAAGGGGGAACGGTAATGAATCCGAAACTGCGAGAAAAAACGCTGGAATCGCTCTCTGCCGTTCTGCCCATTTCCGGTATCGTGTTGTTCATCAGCGTGTTTTTGGTGCCGATGGATCTCGGTACCATGGTGATGTTTTTGGCCGGCGCTTTGATGCTCATCTTGGGCATGGGTTTCTTCCAGCTTGGTGCTGAAATGTCCATGACGCCCATCGGCGAAGGCATCGGTGTACAACTGACCAAATCCAAACGGGTGTGGGTGGTCCTGTTTATCGGCTTCATCATGGGCGCGATCATCACCATTTCCGAGCCCGACTTGCAAGTGCTTGCCGAACAGGTGCCTGCCATCCCCAATATGGTGCTTATCTTAACTGTGGCGGTGGGCGTTGGCCTCTTTTTGGCGCTGGCGATTTTGCGTATCAAGTTCCAGATCGACCTGTCCAAGCTACTCATTGGCTTATATGCTCTTTTGATCGGTGCCTCCTTCTTTGTGCCGCGTGAATTCCTCGCGGTGGCATTCGACTCAGGCGGTGTCACTACCGGCCCCATGACGGTGCCGTTTATCATGGCCATGGGTATCGGTTTGGCATCTATGCGCAGTGGCAAAAACGCCGCAAGCGACAGTTTCGGTCTGGTCGCCCTTTCCAGTGTCGGTCCGATCTTGGCGGTACTGGTGCTCGGCTGCTTCTACAATCCCACCGAAACGGAATATTCTCTGGGCGCGGTAGCGGATGTCACCACCACGCGCGACGTGGTGCAGGTATTTGCCCGTGAAATTCCTGCCTATGCAGGCGAGGTGCTGGTCGCCCTGCTCCCCATCGCCGCAGTCTTTGTACTGTTTCAGCTGTTCACACGCCGCTACCAAAAACGGCAGGTCTTACGTATTGCCATCGGTATATTCTACACCTACTTGGGACTGGTACTGTTCCTTTGCGGCGTAAACATTGGCTTTGCCCCTGTAGGCGCGTTCCTCGGCGGCGAGCTCGCTTCGCTGGACTATAACTGGGTGCTCATCCCCATCGGTATGCTCATTGGTTATTATATCGTCAAGGCTGAGCCTGCCATCCAGGTTCTTAACCATCAGGTGGAAAACGTTACCGACGGCGCGATTTCTGTTAAGACTATGAACCGCAGTATGTCTATCGGTGTCGCAGTTAGTATCGGTCTCGCTATGCTGCGTATTTTGTTGAACATCCCCATCTATTGGATCATCATCCCCGGCTACATCATTGCGCTGGTGATGTCTCGTTTTGTGCCGAAAATGTTTGTCGGTATTGCCTTTGACTCGGGCGGTGTGGCCAGTGGCCCGATGACCTCGACCTTTTTGCTGCCGTTGAGTATTGGCACCTGCCAGGCACTCGGCGGTAACTTGATGACCGATGCCTTTGGCGTGGTAGCACTGGTGGCGCTCACTCCCTTGATCGCCATACAGGTGATGGGCTTGGTCTACCGTTTCAAAACCACGAAGCTACAAAAACAAGCGGTACAGCACACCGGGCTTACCGCCGACAGCGACGATATCATCGACTTGGAGGAGGGTGGTTAAATGGACACCAACAAGCGTGCCTATCAAATGCTGGTGCTGATTGCCACCCATAAGTTGGTGGATAAGGCAACCGAGCTGTTCCTCAATATGAATCTGCCGATTCAATATCGACTCAATGCCGAAGGTACGGCATCCAGTGAAATATTGGATGCGCTGGGCCTGGGCGGTGTGGACAAAGGTGTGCTGATCAGCACCGTGCCACAAGGCTTTGGTGAGCAAATGCTCCAACAGTTGCACAAGCAGTTGCGGCTGGATGCGGTCAACAGCGGTATCGCGTTTACCATTCCGCTGACGGGGGCCAGCAATCTGATGATTCGCATGATGACAAAGATCGATGAAGACAATGAATTTCCTCAACAAGGAAAGGGTGAAAACGCCATGACGGGTAATACGCATACACTGGTCATCGCCATTGTTGACCGCGGCTTTTCTGATGATGTGATGGTCGCCGCCAGGGCGGCAGGCGCCGGTGGCGGTACAGTCATACACAGCCGCGGCATTGAAAACGAGGATGCCACAGGCTTTTGGGGTCTGAGCGTACAGGAAGAAAAAGAACTGGTGCTCATTTTGGCCGAAGTTAAAGACAAGGTGGACATTATGCGTGCTATCAGTGAAAAATGCGGCATGCACAGCAAAGCTAAAGGCTTGGTTTTGTCCTTGCCCATTGATGCGGTTATGGGTATTTGAGAATAGGTATAAAAAGCGGCGCTCAAAAGAGCACCGCTTTTTTGTTGGTATGTGTTTTGTAGTCGCAAAATGATTATACCCTCACGCTTTTGGCAGGTGCAACATTTATGCTGGATTTTGCGTCACAGCCACTGTCTTTAATTTATCGTTTAACGATATTTTCATATTGACAAAAGCTGAAATGTATACTACAATATGGTGGGTCTTTTTGTAGTGCACAAAAAGTGCTGACAATATTGACCAAACACCATTATCGTTTGTTTTTTAAGAGGAAGGCCCTCATTGGCTAAAAACAGGAGCATAAACTATGAAGTATCACAACGAAAGCAATTTTATCATCAAAGAAGAGTTGCCGGTTTCCATGATTCACTCGATCGAGGTGGATATTCTGCGCACCTTTGTTGCTTTTTGCGAGGAGCACGGCTTGCGCTATTTTTTGGCCGGTGGCACACTCATTGGCGCGGTACGTCACCAAGGCTTTGTGCCGTGGGATGACGATATGGATGTTTCTATGCCGCGCAAGGACTTTGAGCGTTTTCGCGAGTTGACGATGGACGGCAAGCTGGGGGATTATGAGATCCGTTCCCTTATCCACACTCCCGAACTGCACGCCCGTCCCTTTGATCGTCTGGTAGACACTCGCTACATGGCCAAAGTCAAGGTGGATCAGCCCTTTATCCCCCCTTGGCTGGACATTCACGCCCTTGACGGTCTTCCCACAGATGCGATGGAAAACAATCGCCATTGGGATGCGGTTGGGGTATTGAAACGTGGCTCAAAGATCTCTCGTTCTGCCGTTCGTCCGTTCAAAAAAGGCGGCATCAAGCGTACCTTGCAGGCACTGGTGCATATCAGAACACGCCTTAAGGGCCCCATTTTCTATGCGCAGGAAATTCACAAGCTTGCCAAGAAATATGATTTTGACGAGTCAGAATATGTCGCCTCCTTTATGGCAGGCTATGGGCGCAAAGAGCGTATGCCGCGTTATTATTTCACCGACGGTGAAAAGAAACTGCCCTTTGAAGGTATTATGTGTTCTGTGCCACCCCACTATAATTTGGTGCTCAAGCATATGTATAACAATTATTTGCAAGTCCCTCCCGTTTCGGCTCGTGTGACGCATGTTGAGCGTTTGTGGGAAGTTGTCCGCAAAGAGGATGAGGTGAAAAACAATGCACAATGAGTTGAAAAACCAGCTTTGCGATGCTTGCAAACTGCTTGCAGAGAGCGGTGTGATCCCCAATGACGCCTTTTTGTCCGTCAAAGATGCTGATACAGGTGTTTTCGCCTTAAAAAGCACCGCGGTTGCCTTGGCAGATGTCACCCCCGATAATGTGGTGATCGTTGATGAAAATGGCCGTGCTGTGGAGGGCGAGCAACAAGCGGTTTCTCCCTATTTCGCAGTACATAAGGCTGTGTATGACAGCTGTGCCGATGTGCAGGCCGTTATCCAGCCGGCTTCTCGTTGGAGCAGTATTTGGGCACAAATGGGACAATCCTTGGCCCCCACTTCCTATCTGCATGCACGTCATTTTATGGGCGAAGTGCTTTGTACAGGCCCTGTGATGTTGGAAGACGGCGAGGACCTGTATACCATCACCGGCCACAACATCAAAAACGCTCTGCGTAACAAAGGGCTTTTTGCACGCGGCGCTATCTTTATGCGTAACGACGGCGCGCTCGTTTGGGGGCAAAACCCCATTGCAACGGCAAACCGTGCCGTCGCTTTGGAGGAGCTGTGTTTGCGCGCTATGATGGTTTCTGCTGTCACCCAAGGCGCCAACAGCTATGTTGCCTATGAAGTGGCACAACAGCTTTTGGAAAAAGAATAAATACATCAGTATAAAAAACGTACGGTGTACAAACGCCGTGCGTTTTTATACTTTTTTTGCCATTAAAATGTCATAAACTCTTTACACCAGCGCGTTAAATATGATAAAATTGAATCAACACTATGAAAGGACGGTGTTATTATGAACAAATCCATCTATTTTCCCCTTGCCATCGTCGCCTTTGCGGCGGTCATTACCCTGTGTTATGTGTTTGTGCTGTTTCGCAGGGTTTCCCGTCTGAAGGTAACCGATCAAAAGGTGGAAACCATTCAAAAACACATTCACGACGGCGCTATGACTTTCCTCATTCGTGAGTTCAAGCTGATCATTCCCTTTGTGCTGGGCGTTGGTGCTCTGCTGGCGGTGCTT